>DASUHN010000186.1 GCA_036273495.1 Acidimicrobiales bacterium
GACGCCGAGCGACTGGCCGCCCTGTACACGGCCGGCGGCCCGGGCCGCGGACCGGTCCGGATCGACCAGATGGGGGCGGCCGCCCTCCAGCGGCCCGAGTGCCTGTCCGGGGGCGGGGGACTGGTGGGTACCGCCGCCGACTACCACCGCTTCTGCCAGATGCTGCTGCGGGGCGGGGAGCTGGACGGCACCCGGCTGCTCGGCACGCGCACGGTGGAGTACATGGCCCGGAACCATCTCCCCGGAGGCGCCGACCTGGAGCAGTTCGGCCGGCCCCTCTTCGCCGAGACGACCTACGACGGGGTCGGCTTCGGGCTCGGGTTCTCCGTGGTGGTCGACCCGGTGAAGAACAAGGTGCTGTCGAGCGCGGGGGAGTACGCGTGGGGAGGCGCGGCCAGCACCGCCTTCTGGGTCGACCCCGCCGAGGAGCTGACCGCGGTCTTCCTGACCCAGCTGCTCCCGTCGAGCACCTATCCGATCCGGCCCCAGCTCAAGCAGCTCGTGTACCAGTCGCTCACCGACTGAACAGGGCCTCCCGGCAGGGGGCTGCCGTCAGAACGACGGGTGGAACGTCGGGTCGATGACCCGCCAGCAGCCGCAGCTGGTGAGGAACTGCAGCGGGCGCCAGAACTCCTGGCCCGTCGTGACCCCGGGGTCGAACTTGTTCGGGCCGTAGGGGTAGGAGAACTCGACCGACCGGGCCGCCTGCAGCCCGGCCGCCAGCGCCCGCCGCTGCAGAGCGGGGGCGTGGTTGACGGCCCCGGCCAGCAGCCACAGGTCGTCGCATGCGCTGCCCCCGGCGCCCAGCGGCTGCTGGTACACGGGCGGCATCCCGTTGGCCTGGAAGATGGCGCTGCAGGCCTTGGTTCCCGCCGTCGGTTGCATGCCGGGGGTGACGTCCTCGCCGAACCGGCCGCCGGTGATGGCGACGGCGTCGGCGATGTTGTTCTGGTCCGGGCCCTCGTTGCTGTTGGTGACGGCCACCTCGCCCTCGTCGGGCAGGCCGTACTTGGGCCGGAAGCCCTGCTGCTCCGCCACCTTGGTGAACAGCCCGAAGTTGGGAACCGTGCCGGCCTCGGTCACGTGGGTCACGCCGGATCCCTTGAACTTGAGCACGGCCTGCTCGACGTCACTCGGGCTGGCGAACCCGGTGGGACAGCCCAGGTCGTAGGTGACGATCTGGGCCGCGCTCAGGCCCACCTGGTGGAGCAGGGCCTCCACCTCGGGCGGTTCCTGGGCCACGCAGTCCTCGTACAGGAACCCGAGCTTCCTGAACCCGCTCGAGGCGCTGAAGAAGCCGCGGCCCGCCAGCGCCATGACGGCGTTGCGATAGAGCAGCTCCAGGGTGCTGGCCGAGCTGAAGATGTAGGGGTAGAACTGCTTCTGCTCGGACTGGGGCGGCAGGGTCACGCTGATGTAGGGCAGGCCGCTGTTGGGGAAGCACGCCGCGAGCGACGGGTAGATGTCGTAGGCGCCGTAGTCGACGACCGCGAACACCTTGGCCTGCTCAACGTCGAGGCAGACCTGCTGGAGGTTGCTGGAGTCGGCGGCGTTGGCCTGGAAGAAGACCGGGGCCAGCTTGTGCCGGCATGCCACCCCACCCGAGCTGTTGATGGCGTTGACCACGTTCTGGAAGTACGCCTGCTGCTGGCTGGCGGAGGCGATCCCGAAGGCGCCGTTGGTGGTCGGCCCGAAGATGTTGATGACGATGATGGCGATCTTGATGTCGGCGCCGCTCACACCCTGGTCGGTGCCGGGAGGCGGGCTGCACCCGGTCCCGTTGGGAGTCGCCACGGCCGGTCCCGCCTGGTTCCCGCCGGCGGGGGCGCCGGGCGTGGTTCCTCCACCACCCCCCGGCGAGGTCCCCGCGACCGAGCCGGGTGTGCCTGCGCCCGCTGTTCCCGCCGGGCTCACCGTGGCGCCGGTCGCGGCACCGGCCCGTCCCGGGGCCGCGCCCGGTGAGCCGGCCCCCGAGTTGGGAAAGGTGCCGGCCCCGACGGTCGTGACGGTCGCCTTCGGGGGGACCAGCAGCCAGGAGACCACGGCCACCACCAGGGCGGCGCCGATCCCGGCGGCAACCCGTTGGGGCAGCGGAGCCCGTCCGGCCCACAGCCGGAGTTGTCGGAAGGGCATCACTGGCTCCGGCCCCGGTGTCCGAGGTGCTTGTTTTCGGTCATCCCCCGCCCCCAGCCTCGGAACGAGTGTATTAACTACCCTCGGGGCGGAGATCCGGGGCTCCACCGCTGGGAGCGCCACGTCGAGGGGGAGCCGATGAGTGAGCAGCCAGCCCTGATCTTCGGTGATCGGGTTCTCACCCACGCCGAGCTGTCCCAGCGGGCGGCGCGGTGCCAGGCCGTCATAGCCGCCGCGGGGGCCGGCCCCGGGGACCGGGTCGCCGCCATGCTCCCGAACGGGATCGAGTTCTTCGAGTTCTCGCTCGGCGCCGCCCGGGCCGGCTGCGCCGTCGTCCCGATCAACTGGCACCTCAAGAGCGACGAGGTCTCCTGGCTGCTCCGGGACTCGGGGGCGCGGGTGCTGGCGGTGCACCGGGACTTTGCCGACACCGCCCGGCAGGCCCTCGGTGCCGACGCGCCGACGGTGGTGCTGGTGGTCGGCGGGACCGGGGCGGACAGCTACGAGGCGGCCGTGGCCGGGGCCTCCCCCGTGCCCGAGGACGGTGCCCCGGCCTGGCCCGAGTACGTCTATTACACCTCGGGGACGACCGGCCGGCCCCGGGGGGTCGAGCGCGACCGTCCCCCTGCCGACTCGGCCCTGATCCACGCCGGTCTGGCCGCCATGTGGGGCATCACGGGACAGGACGTGTGGCTGGCGTGCAGCCCGCTCTACCACGCCGCCAACGCCTACTGCTTCACGACCCTGGCCCAGGGCGGCACGGTCGTGGTCCAGGAGCGCTGGGACGCCCGGGAGTGGCTGGCCCTGGTGGAGCGGCACCGGGTCACGGCGTGCTTCATGGTGCCGGCCCACTTCATCCGCCTGCTCGAGGTGCCGGCGGCGGAGCGGGACGGCCACGACCTGTCCAGCCTGCGCCTGGTGCTGCACGCCGCCGCACCCTGCCCCGTGCCGGTCAAGTGGCAGGCCCTCGACGCCCTCCCGTCGGCAGAGGTCTGGGAGTTCTACGGCGCCACCGAGGGGGGCGCCACCCGGATCTCCCCCGACGAGTGGCGCCAGCATCCCGGCAGCGTGGGCCGGCCCTGGCCCGGCGTGGAGATCCGGATCCTCGACGACGACGGCGGGCCCCGTCCTCCCGGCCAGCCCGGGCTGATCTATGTCCGGCCCGCGGGTGACTCCCGCTTCCACTACCGCAACGACGCCGAGAAGACCGGCAGCGCCTGGCGCGACGGGGCGTTCACGGTCGGAGACGTCGGGTACCTCGACGCCGACGGCTACCTCTACATAACCGACCGGGCGTCGGACATGGTCATCCGCGGCGGGGTCAACGTCTACCCGGCCGAGATCGAGGCCGCCCTGCACCGCCATCCGCTGGTCGTGGACTGCGCCGTCTTCGGCGTACCCGACGAACGCTCCGGAGAGGAGCTCAAGGCGCTGGTGGAGACCAGGGAGCCGGTCGAGGTGGCGGTGCTGGCCGAGTTCCTGCGGTCACAACTGGCCGACTACAAGGTCCCCCGACACGTCGAGATCGTCGCCACCCTGCCGCGAGACCCCACCGGCAAGGTGTTGAAGCGCCGCCTGCGGGACGCCCACTGGCAGGACGCCCGCAACGCAGTGGCCGCCACGTGAGGGGGCCCGCATCGCACCATCCGAACCATCGACCCGCGCGAGCAGCGCGATCCAGGAGGTAGCCGTGGACGACTACGCCGTGACCGTAGAGCGGGTGATTCCCGCCCCGGCCGAGGCGATCTTCGCCCTGCTGGCCGACCCGACCCAGCACCCCGCCATCGACGGCTCCGGCACCGTTCGCGCCGCCAAGCCGTCCGGGGAGACGCTGAGCCTGGGCTCCACCTTCGGCATGTCGATGCGCCAGGGCGTGCCCTACAGGGTGCGCAACGAGGTGGTGGAGTTCGAGCCCAACCGCCTGATCGCGTGGGCTCCGGGCATGGGCGGCGTGATCGGCCGCTTGGCGCCCAGTGGGCGGCGGTGGCGCTACGAGCTCGAGCCGGTCGACGGCGGGACGAGGGTCAGGGAGACCTGGGACATCTCCCGGGACAGCCTCAAGGGACTGTTCCGCCGGGGCCGGCTGCCCGAGCGGGTCCGGCGCGACATGACGGCCACGCTCGAGCGCATCGAGAAGCTCGTGACGTGAGCACCACCTCGCGGTGACGGGGCGGGCGTCCCGGACGGCGCCGATGCTTCGCACCGTGGCGACCTCACTGGATCCGAGGCGGTCGTCCCCCCGCTCCCAGGGTGCCGGTCCTCCGGCCCATCACCAGCCCGAACCCGGCGGCGGCCAGTGCCGCCACCCCACCGGCCAGAAGGGGACTCCGGGCCCCGGCCCCGTCGGCGAGCACACCGAGGATCGGTCCGCCGATCGGGGTGGTGCCGATCAGCAGGACGGTCTGGATGGCCAGCACCCGCCCGATCATTTTCCGCTCAGAGCGGATCTGGGCCAGGGCGGTGGTGGCCGTCATGTAGGACACGCTGGCTCCCCCCACCGCCGCCACCACCGGGAAGGCGAGAGCCAGATCGGGCACCGGCCACAGGGCCAGCAGGCTGAGACCGAAGACGGCGGCCCCGATCACGATGGTGCGCAGGCTGATGCGGGACCGGCGGGCCACCGCCAGCGTGCCTAGGACCGACCCGGCGCTGAAGGTGGCGTACACCAGGCCGAAGTCCCCGTCGCTGCCGTGCAGGCCCCGCTCGACGAAGAGCGGGAACACGACGGTGAAGTTGTAGCTGACCGTTCCGATCACCAGCAGCATGACGAAGGAGATCCACACTTCGGGGATCCCGGCCAGATAGCGCAGTCCGGCCCTGATCTGGCCCCGCGCCCGCGGGGTTCGCTCGGCCCGGCGCAGCTCGTCGGGCCTCATGAGCACCAGGGCGGTGATGACCACCACGTATGACGCGGCGTCGACCGTGAAGGTCCAGCCGTAGCCGGCGCCGGCAACCAGGAAGGCGGCCAGGGTGGGGCCGAAGATCCGGGACAGGTTGACCATGCCCGAGTACAGGGTCACGGCGTTCGGCACGTCCTCGGCTCCGACCATCTCGTTCACGAACGAGCGCCGGGCCGGGTTGTCGAAGGCCAGCATCACGCCCCCGGCCAGCATCGTCAGGTAGAAGGCGATCACCGGGGTGTGGGGCAGGAAGGCCAGCACGGCCAGGACGGCCGACTGGGTCATCTCGAGGCTCTGGGTCACGTAGAGCAGGCGCCGCTTGTCCCAGCGGTCCGCCACCACGCCGGCCCAGGCCGACAGCACGAGGATGGGCCCGAACTGGCACGCCGAGAGCAGGCCCACGGCGGCACCGCTGTGGGTCCGGTGCAGGACCAAGAGGGTGACGGCCACGATCGTCAGCCAGTTGCCGCTGTTCGAGATCAGCTGGCCGAAGAAGAACAGCCGGAAGTTCCGCTCCCACAGCGAGGAGAAGGTGCGCCGGATCAGGCCTGCCGGTGCCGCCTCCGCCATCCCCGAGACCCTATTGGCCCTCCCCGTAGTCCCCGAACGGGGCGTCCCGGCGCCGGATGGTCTCGCGGAAGCCCAGCCGGGAGAAGTCCTCGACCCACCGGTAGGCCTCCTCGGTGTGGCGGGTGACGCCGTCGAAGAGGGTCCCGAGCAGCTGGGTGGTGCGCAGGCCCATGTTCTCGAAGGCCTGGTTGATCAGCATCTTGTTCAGAGCCAGCTGGTTGGCGGGGATGTGGCGGAACCGGGCGGCGTACCGCATCGTCTCGGCGTGGAGGGCGTCAGCGGGGAACACCTTCGAGACCAGACCGATGCGGTGGGCGGTGGCGGAGTCGATGGCGTCCCCGCTCAGCAGGAACTCCTTGGCGTGCTCGAGCCCGACCCGGTAGACCCACAGCATCGTCGTCGGTGTGCCGAAGATGCGCGAGGGGGCATAGCCGAGGTGGGCGTCGTCGGCCATGAAGATCAGGTCGCAGCACAGGAGGAGATCGGTGCCGCCCCCGATGGCCCAGCCGTGAAGCTGGCCGATCACCGGTTTCGGACACTCCCAGATGCGCATGAAGCGCCGCACGTTGTGACCCATCATGTGGTAGTCGCGCACCGGGTCCCACGCCCCGGGCCGGGCCTCGACCGGCGCAGCGCCGTAACCGTGCACCGCGAAGCCGGGGTCCCGGGCCCCGAAGTCGAGGTCGTAGCCGGCCGTGAACGTGCGTCCCGCTCCCCGCAGGACGACCGAGCTCACCTCCGGCGACTCGGCCGCCCGGTCCACGGCGTCGGCCAGACCCTGGATGACGGCCTCGTTGAGCGTGTTGAGCTTCTCGGGGCGGTTGAGGGTGACGACGGCCACGCCGTCGGTCTCCTCGTAGGACACCACGCCGGAAGCTGTCGCGCCGTCGACCTCGGCCACCCGCCCTCCCTCGCCGGCTAGTTCCCCACGCCGGCCCGCGTCCGGGGCAGGCCCAGGATGTCGGCCGCCTGGTCCGGGGTGGCGACGGGCCGCCCGACCTTCTCGCACAGCGCCACCGCCTCCGCCACCAGCTCGACGTTCGTCGGTGTGCGCGGGCCGCCGTAGAACTCGAGGCCGAGGTGGAGGTGCCCGCCCCGCTCGAGGGCCACCGCCGCAACCTCGCTGGCGGTGACGTCGCCGCCCACCACCGAGACCGCCCAGGGCAGGTCGCAGCCGGCCAGCATCTCCAGGTAGGCGTCCAGCGCCGTCAGCGTGGGGGGCAGGCCGAACGGGGCCCCGAGGAGGCCGTAGTCCGTCGACAGGTACAGCTTGACCATGGCCCCGGCCGGCAGCTCTCCGGCGTGCCACCACGCCAGGGTGGCGCGCAGGAACCCGGGCTCGTAGACGGCGATGCTCGGGCCCAGCCCGTGCTCCCGGCAGATCTCGAACGCCCGGGTGATGGCGTCGAAGGAGTTGGCGTACACGAACGCCCCGGCCGGCACCCCCCGCTCGTCGACCCCACCGAGGTTGACCGAGCCCGGATCGGTGAGCCCCAGCCGCAGCAGGCCACTGCCCGCCAACGGGGCGAGGTGCTCGTAGCTGAGCGGGGGGCCGAAGTGCGCGGTCGGGTACACCAGGGCGTCGGGGCGGGCGGCCAGCACGGGAAGCCAGCCCTCGAGGTAGCGCTCGGCCGCCTCCTCGACACTGAGGCCGCCCCGGTCGATGTGGTTGTGGACGATGGCGGCGCCGGCCTCGATGCACGCGATGGCGTCAGCGGCGATCTCCTCCGGCTGCCGGGGGACGTTGGGGTTGCGCTCCTTCGTCGTACCGCCGTTGATGGCGGCCTCGATGATCACGGGCGGAGCAGGCATGGCGTCAGGACTCGCAGTGGTGCCCGGACGGGGGCAGGTCGAGGGCGGGGTTGCGGTCGAAGAACCCGACCGGGGACAGCAGGAACCCGCAGTACTCCACGGGCATCACCGGCCAGTCCTCGGGCCGGGCGAAGTGGGTGAGGCCGAACGTGTACCAGAGCACCACGTCGGTGTCGGTGATCGAGCGGTCGGCCTCCGTCCACCGGGCCAGCCCGTCACCGCCCGCGTGCTGGTTGGGAAACTCACCGGCCGCCCGGCGCTCGTCGGCCGAGTACGGGGTCACCCACAGGTTGTGGTGGGCAAAGCCGGCCCGCTTGCCGATCGGGGAGTCGGCGCCGGCCAGCATCAGCGGGGTGGCCATGGTGGGGATCAGCTTGTAGGAGACGGGCCGGCCCACCCGGTTGAGGCTCTCGGGGTTGGCCACCTGCCAGGCCCGCGACCGGGCCGTGTCGGTCTGGCGCCGGGCCGCCTTCTCCCGCTCGAGCAGCGTGGACCGCTGGCGGAAGCCGTTGCCCCACGGGTTGTCGGGCCCGGCGGGAAGGGGCTCGGCCTCGACCTCGTACACCCGGTTGGTCGAGCCGTCCACGTCCATGTCGAGACGGGCGCAGAACAGGTGCTGGTGGTGGGGGGCGGCCACCTGGGGGGCCACCACGTTGGCGAACGGCGGCTGGTCCCCTTCGGCGATCGCCATCGAAGAGACGATCCCGGTCAGCTTCACCTCGAGCTGGATGCCGCCGTCGAGGTAGAGGTACCAGAAGAAGCCGTACTCGTAGTTGCCCACGGTTGTGATGAAGCTGACGACCAGCCGGCGGCTGCGGCGCACCTCGCTGCGGCCGCCCATCAGGTCGACGTGCTTCCACAGGATCCCGTAGTCCTCCTCGTGGAGGCACACGGCGTTCTCGATCACCCACGGCTGGCCCTGCTCGTTGGCCAGGGTGGCGTCGAAGTAGTGGATCTCCCCCAGGCAGTCGCACCCGAGCGTCAGGGGCTGGGTGAGCCGGCCCAGGCCCCACTCCCCGGCGTCGAAGGCGTTCTTCCAGCCGTGGGCCGGGCTCGGGTCCCCGTACGGGACGACCATCTCGCAGATCGAGCCGCGGTGCATGACCGGGCGCACGCGCCCGCCGTCTTCGTAGGCGACCTGGTGCATCACCAGGCCCTCGAACGGCTCGAAGGTGAGCCGGAACTGCCACGGTCCCCAGCGCACCAGGTTCCCCTCGACGCTGAAGCCGGGCCCCTCGGGCTGGGTGATGACGAGCGGCTTGAGGGGCTGACGCAGGGCCGGCTGGTCCTCGGGCAGGAAGC
>DASUHN010000187.1 GCA_036273495.1 Acidimicrobiales bacterium
TTCACCCGCTTGGCCTGCAGCGCCTGCACGCCCAGGGCCACGGCCAGGTACGACTTGCCGGTCCCCGCCGGGCCGATGCCGAAGGTGATGACGTTGTCGGCGATGGCGTCGGTGTAGCGCTTCTGGCCCTCGGTCTTGGGGCGGACGGCCCGGCCCCGGCTGGAGCGCAGGACCTCGGCGGTGAGCACCTCGCTCGGCCGCACGTCGGCCTTCACCATGTCGATGCTGCGGCCCACGTTGGCGGTGTCGAGGGCCTGGCCCGCCTCCAGCAGGGAGACCATCTCCTCGAACAGCTTCCCGACCCGCTCGGCCTCCCGGCCCTCGCCCTCGACGGTGATCTCGTTGCCCCGAACGTGGATCGAGACGTCCCCGAACGCCGCCTCCACCACCCGCAGCAGCTCGTCGTGCTGCCCGAGAAGGCCGACCATCAGGTGGTTGCCGGGGACGAGGATCTTGACCTGGGTGGATGCCACGGATTCCGCCAAAGGGTACTACTAGCCCGGCGGCCACCCCATCCTCCGACCCCCGATGACGTGGAGGTGGAGGTGGGGAACGCTGTTGCCGCTGTCCTCGCCGACGTTGAACACCAGGCGGTAGCCGCCGCCGTCGATGCCCTCGGCCCGGGCCACAGCGTTGGCCGTGGAGTACATGTCCGCCAGCACGTCTCCGTGACCGGGCTCGAGGGTCGACGCGTCGGTGATGTGCACCCGCGGGATGACCAGGACGTGCGTCGGCGCCTGGGGGTTGATGTCCCGGAAGGCGTAGGTGGTGGGCGTGGACATCACCTCGGTGGCGGGCACCTCCCCGGCCAGGATGCGGCAGAACAGACAGTCGGTCACCTCGGGGACGCTAATGGCGCAAAGGCGCCGATGGCGCGACGGCACGGAGGGCCCGCTACGGTCCGGGGGATGCGCGTCGCGGTCGGTTCGGACCACGCCGGCTTCCTGCTCAAGCAGGCGGTCAACGCCTTTCTGGCCGGCCGGGGCCACGAGGTCCTCGACCTCGGGACCGACTCGGTCGAGCCCGTCGACTACCCGCCGATCTGCGCCGCCGTCGCCCGCGCCGTGGTGGGGGGCCGGGCCGAAGCCGGGGTGGTGATCGGCGGGAGCGGGCAGGGGGAGCAGATAGCCGCCAACAAGGTCCACGGAGCCCGGGCGGCTCTCTGCCCCGACGAGTTCACCGCCCGCCTGGCCCGCCAGCACAACGACGCCAACGTGTGCGCCCTCGGCGCCCGGATCGTCGCCGAGCCCCTGGCCCTGGCGGTCCTCGACGTGTTCCTGGCCACCTCGTTCGAGGGGGGCCGCCACGTCCGCCGCCTCGAGGAGATCCGCTCCATCGAGGCCGAGGAGTGCGCGACGGCCGCCGGTGGGGCTGGGGCCCCACCTGGCGGAGGAGGCGGGGCGTAGGGGACCCGCCGGGGAATGTGAGTCAGAAGCTGGTGCCGACCCCGGAGCCCCCGTCGACCACGATGGTCTGTCCGGTCATCCAGGAGGAGGCGTCCGACGCCAGGAACACGGCGGTGCCGGCGATGTCCTCGGGCTCCCCGAGCCGCTTCAGCGGCAGGCGGCGGGCGATGGCCTCCTCGTTCGGCTCCCAGAGGGCCCGGGCGAAGTAGGTCTTCACCAGGCCGGGCGCGATGCAGTTGACCCGCACCTTCGGCGCCAGCTCGTTGGCCAGCTGGCGGGTGAGGTGGATCACCGCCGCCTTGGTCACGTTGTAGTAGCCGATGAACGGCTCGACCGACATCCCCCCGACCGAGGCGATGTTGATCACGGTGCCGCCGCCCTCCTGCATGGCGGCCTTCCACGCCTGCTGGGTCCATACCAGGACGCCGCGCTGGTTGACCTGAACCGTCTTGTCGGCGCGGGGCATGTCGATGTCGATCATCGGCCCCATGTAGGGATTGGTCGCGGCGTTGTTGACCAGGATGTCGAGGCCTCCGAGGCGGTCGACGGTCGCGGCCACACACGCCTCGGCGGCCTCGGGCTCCCCCACGTTGGCGGCGTACCACTCCACCTGGCCGGGCATGGTGGCCGCCGCCTCCTCCAGCGCGTCGGCCTTGCGCGACACGAGCATGACCCGCGCCCCGGATGCCGAGAAGGCGTGGGCAATGGCCATCCCGATGCCCCGCGACGCCCCCGTGACCAGCGCCACCTTTCCGTCCAGCCTGAGATCCATGGCCGGGCACGCTAACGAGTGCGCAACACCGCCACCGAGTCCGGCCCCAGCTCCACTCCCGAGGACGTCAACCGGCACGACTCGTCCGAGGCCAGCAGGATGCCGGCTGCCGGTCCGGCCGGCCCCGGCACCACGGCGGGGCCGGGACCGATGTTCACCGCCACAACGACAGATCCCCGCCGCACGCTGAACGAGCCCTCGCCCGCCGGGGCGAAGTCCACCTCCTCCAGGCGTCCGTCGGTGAGCTCGGGCACCCTCCGGCGGAGGTCGATCAGCTCCCGGTACCACTCGAGCACGGCCCGGTGGGGCGGGCGGGACGGCTCGGACCAGTCGAGCACCGAGCGCTCGAAGGTGGCGGGGTCCTGGGGATCGGGGACGTCGGACGGCTCCCAGCCGAAGTCGGCGAACTCCCGGCGGCGCCCCTCGCTCACCGCCCGGCCCAGCTGCGGGTCAGGATGGGAGGTGAAGTACTGGAACGGGGTCGAGGCGGCCCACTCCTCGCCCTGGAACAGGAGGGGCACGAACGGGGCGGTCAGCACCAGGGCGGCGGCGACCCGGATCCGGCCGGGCGAGAGCAGGGCAGCGCTGCGCTCCCCCGCCGCCCGGTTCCCGACCTGGTCGTGGTTCTGGGAATAGCCGAGGAACGCCCACCCCGGAAGCCCGGTCGCGGGCCGGCCGTGGCTGCGCTGCCGGTACGGCGAGTACCGCCCGGCGTACACGTAGGCGTGCCGCAGGGCCGCGCCCAGGTCGGCCACGGTGCCGAAGTCGGAGTAGTACCCGGACCGCTCCCCCGTCAGCAGGGCGTGCACGGCGTGGTGGAAGTCGTCGCTCCACTGGGCGTCGAGGCCGTAGCCGCCGGCCAGCGGCGGCCGGACCAGCCGGGGGTCGTTGAGGTCGCTCTCGGCGATGAGCCACCGGGGCACGCCCGACGCCGCCGAGAGTCGGGCCACCTCGGCGGCCAGCTGCTCGAGCACCTGCACGGCCGAGGTGTCGACCATGGCGTGGACGGCGTCGAGCCGCAGGCCGTCGCAGTGGTAGTCCGCCAGCCACATGAGGGCGTTGTCCACGAAGAATCGGCGCACCTCGTCGCTCCCCGGCCCGTCGAAGTTCACCGCCTGACCCCAAGGGGTCTGGTGGCGGTCGGTGAAGTAGGGCCCGAAGCGGCCCAGGTGGTTCCCCGCCGGGCCGAGGTGGTTGTAGACGACGTCGAGGATGACGCCCAGGCCCCGCCGGTGGCAGGCGTCGACCAGCCGCTTCAGGCCGTCCGGGCCGCCATAGGCGTGATGGGGGGCGAAGAGGTCGACCCCGTCGTAGCCCCATCCGCGGGGCCCGGGGAACTCGGCCACCGGCATCAGCTCGACGGCGGTGACCCCCAGCTCGACGAGGTGGTCGAGGCGCCCGGCGGCGCCGTCGAAGGTGCCCTCGGGGCTGAAGGTGCCGACGTGCAGCTCGTAGACCACCGCCGAGGGCAGATGGAGCCCCCGCCAGGCCCCGTCGCTCCAGGCGAACCTCCGATGGTCCACGACCCGCGACGGGCCGTCGGGTCCCTCGGGCTGCCACGGGGAGCGGGGGTCGGGCAGGGCCGGTCCCCCGTCGAGGGAGAACCCGTAGTCGGTCCCGGGCCCGGCCTCGTCGACCTGGGCCGCGAGCCAGCCGGGACGGGAGGTGGGGGCGGGGCGGAGCGGGTGCCTCCGCCCGTCGGCGAGGACCACCTCGGCCGAGCGGGGCCGCGGGGCCCAGACCTCGAAGCGGTGCGCCATTCAGCTCCGGACCAGGAGGGCCACGGGGAAGGCGGCCAACAGCTCGGCCAGCCCCACCGGGCCCGACCAGGCCGCCCCCGAGAGACGGTCGGTCCACGTGCCCGGGGGCAGGATGATGGTCGTCGTGCCGAAGCCGCCGGCCCGGGCCAGCCCCAGGACGAGACGGGGCGCCACGGTGACCACCCGCCCGGCACGCGCGAACGCGACCACGTGGTCCGCCTGGGGGCCGGCCGCGGCCAGGGGCTCGTAGGGGGCACCGGGGCGGAAGCCGTCGGGCACCTCGGCCCGCACCCCGAGGGCGCGCCACGTCAGGAACAGCTTGGGGACCCCCTCGTCGGACCGGGCCATGATCCCGGGCCCGCCGGCGGAGGCGTGGATCCGCCTGCACTCCCCGAGCAGCCCCCGGAGGTGACCGTGGTCCACGGGCCGGCGGTTGTCGGGGTCGACCAGGCTCATGTCCCAGAACTCGCAGCCCCGGTAGACGTCGGGCACCCCCGGAGACGTCAGCTTGAGCAGCGTCTGGGCCAGGGAGTTCACCCGGCCGGCGGGCACCAGCGGGGCCACGAACGCCTCGAGTTCGCGGGTCATGTCGGGATCGGCCAGGAGGCCGTCGACCAGCTTGGCGACCGCCCCTTCGTACTCGGCGTCGGGAGCCGTCCAGCTGGTGACCGTCTTGGCCTCGCGCACCGCCTTCTCCATGTAGGCGCGCGCCCGGTCGGCGGGCAACGGGTGGGCGCCGACGAGGGTCTGGAACAGCAGGTACTCGGCCCGGCGGTCGGGCCGGGTGCCGGTCCGGTGGCGGTCGGCCAACTCCGACCACCGGCTCACCGCCTGCGCCCACTCGCCGGGGATCTCCGACAGCAGCGCCAGGCGGGCCCGGACGTCCTCGGCCCGCTTGGTGTCGTGGGTCGACGTCGCGGTCATGGTGGCGGGCCAGTCCCGGGCGATGCGGGCGTTGTGGGCGTGGAAGGCGGCCACGTCCACGCCGAAGCGGGCCGGGTCACCCCCGACCTCGTTGAGGGCCACCAGGCGCAGGTACCGGTAGAAGGCGGTGTCCTCCACCCCCTTGGCCGTCACCGCCCCCGCCACCTGCTGGACCCGCATGGCCAGGTCCACCTCGGCCGGCGCCCGGCGGGTCACGAGCAGGGCCAGCCCCAGCAGGTCGAACAGCTCGGGGTCGAGGTCGGACCGGGCTTCCCGGGCGCGCTGCAGGCTGGCGCGGATGCGCGCTTCGTCGGCCGGTTGGCGGGAGCCGTCGGGGCGGACGTAGGTGCGGTAGACGCCGACGGCCACGAGGACCTCGCGCAGCGCTGCACGCAGCTCCACCCGCGAGAAGTCGCGGTAGCGGCGACGGCCTTCACAGACCTCGACGGCCAGGGCCGTGAGGCGCTCGAGCTCGGTGGCCAGCGAGCTGTCGAGGACCTCGCGGCGGCCCTGGTCAGCGGCCTCGGAGAAGTCCACGTCGTCGCCGGTGAAGCGGCGGTACAGGTCCGACAGGGGCGCCTCCCCGACCGGATCGACGAACAGGCCGCCGACCAGGTTGAGGAAGTCGTACCCGGTCGTGCCGGCGACCGGCCAGTCCGGTGCGAGGTCCTCGTCCCGCTCCAGGATCTTCTCGACGACCGTCCATGTGCCTCCCGTTGCCCGGTCGAGGCGCTCCAGGTAGCCGGTCGGATCGCGCAGGCCGTCGGGGTGGTCGATGCGCACGCCGTCGAACACGCCATCGACGACCAGCCCGGTGATCAGGGCGTGGGTGTCCTCGAACACGCGCGGGTCCTCGGTGCGCAGGGCGATGAGCCCGGTGACGTCGAAGAAGCGCCGGTAGTCCAGCTCGTAGCCCGCGACCTGCCACCGGGCCAGCCGGTAGTTCTGCCGGCCGAGAAGGGTGTCGAGGCGGTCGGGATCGGAGTTGAACCTTTCCACGGCGGTGTCGACGGCCTCGGCCAGCGCCGGATCGGCGCCGCAAGCGGCATCGAGGCGGGCGCGCAGCGTCTCCTTCTCCTCGTGGCGGCGCGCCACGCTGTCCCGGTCGGTGAGCGACGCGTCCGGCAACCGGGCAAAGCCCCGGGCCAGCTCGGACAGCTGGTTGCGGCCCGAGCGCACCGCGGCGTCGGCCAGCAGCTCGTCGAGGGTGCGGGGCGACACCGGCAGCTCGTGGTCGAAGTAC
Source organism: Acidimicrobiales bacterium (assembly GCA_036273495.1). Classification (NCBI taxonomy): domain Bacteria; kingdom Bacillati; phylum Actinomycetota; class Acidimicrobiia; order Acidimicrobiales; species Acidimicrobiales bacterium. The sequence goes on from DASUHN010000187.1 coordinate 6,106, forward strand.
GAGACGAGGAACGAGCCCCCCTCGCGTCGTACCCGGATCTCACCCGCCTCGAGCACCCGGCCGTAGTGGTCGGCCAGGACCGGCACGAGCACGCGCTGGCGCAGCTTGGCCTCCGGGGGGTCCCAGTCGATGTCGAAGGCGCGGGCCCGCACGCTCGACGGGCCGTTCTCGAGCACATCCCACCACCAGGGGTTGTCGCGCCCCGCGGTGGCCATGTGATTCGGCACGATGTCGACGATCATCCCCAGGCCGGCATCCTCCAGCGCGCCACGCAGCGCGGTCAGGCCGTCGGAGCCGCCCAGCTCGTCGGAGATCCGACCGGGGTCGACGACGTCGTAGCCGTGGGCGCTGCCGGGCGCGGCCTGCAGCACCGGCGAGCAGTACAGGTGGGTGACACCGAGCTCGGCCAGGTAGGGCGCCACGGCGGCGGCATCCGAGAACCGGAACGCCGAATTGAGCTGCACCCGGTAGGTGCAGCCCGGCGCCGAGCGCAGGTCGGAGGGCACGGCCTGACCGTACCCGCGCCCCAGGTCGTGGACGCCAGGCTTGCGTTGTGGGGGTAACAGGAAAGAATTGTCGGAACGACCGCGACGAAGTCAGCCACGGAGGAGGCCCACGTTGACCGACCACAGCGACGAGCTCGCCGGGCAGGACCACCCCATGCATTCCCACCAGGCGCTTTCCCACCAACACCCCCACTACCACGTGACCCACAACTTCAACAACCTCACCGGCGGCTTCGACCATCTGTTCACGCGCCATTCGCACCACCACGACCACGCCGCTGTCGACCACTCCCACCATCCGCACCGGGACTTCGACGCCGAGCACGCCGGCGAGGCCCACCAGCACGGCCCCGCCGAGGGGCCCGCCCGGGCGCCAGCGGTCAAGGCGGCCAAGAAGGCGGCTCCGGCCAAGAAGGCGGCCGCGGTGAAAGCCGCCCCGTGAACCGGCTGGCGGACCAGACCAGCCCCTACCTCCGCCAGCACCAGGACAATCCCGTCGACTGGTACCCCTGGGGGGAGGAGGCGTTCGGGCGCGCCAGCGCCGAGGAGCGCCCCGTCCTGTTGTCGGTGGGCTACTCGGCGTGCCACTGGTGCCACGTGATGGCCCACGAGTCCTTCGAGGACGCCGCCACCGCCGCCGTCATGAACGAGCTGTTCGTGAACGTGAAGGTCGACCGCGAAGAGCGCCCCGACGTCGACGCCGTCTACATGGAGGCGGTGCAGGCGATGACGGGAAGCGGCGGGTGGCCGATGACCGTGTTCCTGACACCGGACGGGCGGCCGTTCTTCGCCGGGACCTACTTCCCGCCCGAGGCGGGGCGGGGGATGCCCGCCTTCGTCGACGTCCTGCGCGCCGTGGCCGAGGCGTGGCAGACGCGGCGCGAGGACGTGCTCGGCCAGGCCGACCAGCTGATGGAGGCGGTGGCGGCCCGCTCGTCGCTCCCGGAGCCGGGAGACCGCCCGGCCGTGCCGGCGCGCGCCGTGCTCGACGGCGCCTACCAGTCCCTGCGTGCCCTGCACGACGACCAACGGGGCGGGTTCGGACCGGCCCCGAAGTTCCCGCAGCCGGCCATGCTCGAGCTGCTCCTGCGCGCCCATGCCCACAACGCCAGTCCCGAGACGCTGGCGATGGTCACCACCACGCTCGACGCCATGGCCTCCGGAGGCATCTACGACCATCTCGGCGGGGGCTTTGCCCGCTACTCGGTGGACGCCAACTGGCTGGTCCCCCACTTCGAGAAGATGCTCTACGACCAGGCCGGGCTGGTGCGCGTGTACCTGCACGGGTGGCAGCACACCGGCTCGGCCCGCTGGATGCAGGTGGTCGAGGAGACCGTCGCCTACGTGTTGCGCGACCTGGGCGCCCCCGGCGGCGGCCTCTATTCCGCCGAGGACGCCGACTCCGAAGGCCACGAGGGCCGCTTCTACGTGTGGACGCCGGACCAGATACGCGAGGTGCTCGGCCCGGAGCGGGCCGAGCAGGCGGGTGAGTGGTGGGGCGTCACCGCCGCCGGCAACTTCGAGGGCGCCAACATCCTGCACCGGCCCGTGCGCGGCGACCTGCTGCGGCCGGCGGAGATCGAGGCGACCAGGCAGGAGCTGTTCGCCGCCCGGTCGGGCCGGGTGCGGCCCGGGCTCGACGACAAGGTGCTCACCGAATGGAACGCCATGTTCTGCTCGGCGCTGGCCGAGGCGGCGTGGGTCACCGGCCGGAGCGACTGGCTCGATGCCGCCACCGGCATCGGCCGCTTCCTCCTGGCCGAGCTGCGCCCGGCCGGGCGGTGGATGCGCTCGTGGCAGGGGGGCCGGGCCCGCCACCCGGCCTACGCCTCCGACCACGCCTGGCTGGTCGACGCCTTCGTGCGGCTGGCCGAGGCAACCGGGCGCGCCGAGTGGACGGCCGAGGCGTGCGCCGCCGCCGACGCCCTGCTCGAGCTGTTCTGGGACCCCGACGAGGGCGGGTTGTTCACGACCGGCCGCGACGCCGAGGCCCTGATCGTGCGGGCCAAGGACTACTTCGACAGCGCCACCCCCTCCGCCAACTCCGTGGCGGCGGGCGCCCTCCTCCGCCTGGCCGCCCTCACCGGCCAGGACCGCTACCGGGAGCGGGCCGAGGCCATCCTCGGGCGCGTCGTGCCTCTGGCCGCCAACCACCCGACCGCGTTCACCCACACCCTGGCCGCCCTCGACCTCATGGCGTCGGGAGCGGTCGAGATCGTGGTGACCGGAGAGCGGCCCGATCTCCTGGCCGAGCTCCGGCCCCGTCACCTTCCCACCGCGGTGCTGGCCTGGGGGGAGCCGTCGGGGGGACCGCTCTGGGAGTCGCGGGCCGAAGGATTCGCTTACGTGTGCCGGGACTACTCGTGCCTGGCGCCGGCCGCCAGCCCCCCTGAGCTGGCCGACCGCCTGGCCGGGGTGCCCGGAGGGCGGGCCGCGGCCTGAACCCGCGGCGTCCGGCGGGTGAACGCCCGGTGGCCACCCGTCCACCACGATCCCCCTCGCGCGGTGCACCATGGACCGGTGCAGGTCATCTCGTGCCCGACCCGGGCGGCGGACCCCGGGACCAACCTCGGCCTGATGGTGCTGTGCGACGGGCCCGAGGGCTGCGCCGCCGTCGACGTCAGCTCGGGCGCCCTGGTCCGGGGGCGGTACTCCGCGCCGGCGGGGTCGGCGCTGGCCCCGTTCGACCTGGTGCGGGCGGTCATCGCCGAGGACCCCGACTGCCCCGACCCGACCCAACCCGAGGCGGTGGCGCTGGCCGGGCCCCCCGAGCGGGTGGGCCGCCTACGCCGCCGCCAGGTGCGCCGGCTGGTGGCGCCCCTGTTGCTGCCGGCCGGTGAGCAGCCGTTCGGCTTTCCCGGATCGGCGGCCCAGTACTGGACCGTTCCCGGGGACCGTCCCTCGCTGGCGGTGCTGGCGCCCCAGCGCCCTGCGCTCGTCCGGGACCGGGGTGAGGGGGATGTGGTCTGCCGGTTCGGCTGGGCCGGGGTGGAGGTCGAGCTGCCCGTGGCCGACCAGCCGGTCCGCCGGGCCGCCGGTCCCCGCTCCGTCCTCACCGGGGGAGACCTGGAACAGCTGCTCGGCTTTGCCCCCACCCTGCTGGTCCTGGCCCTGTCCGACCCTCAGGACGGGCGCTGCTACAAGGTCGTGGTCGGCTTCCTGCCCCGCCCCTGACCGGCCCCGCCGGCCCCGCCGGCTCCGATGGCCCCCGACCCGGCGCCGTTACCGAGCACCCGCTGCAGCTGGGCGTCCTCGGCCAGCCGGGCGGTTGACTCGTAGGCGGCCCTCGCCAGCCCGCCCAGGTCCCCGGACCGCATCATGTTCATGCCGTGCTGGGCCGCCTCGGCGGCACTGGGCCGGACCAGGATCACCTCGGCGCCGCGCTTGCGGGCCACGGCCACCTCCCGGGCCAGGGCGCCGTTGGCCAGCCGGCGGGTGGCGCGGATCAGGCAGCCCGGGGGGTCCTCGTCCCGGTAGGCCATGGGGACCACGCCGATGATCACGTCACACCCGTCCCGGGCCGCCAGGTCGAGATTGGTCGTCGAGTGGGCCCCGCCGTCGATCAGCTCCCGGCGGCCGTAGCGGACGGGCGGGTAGGCGCCCGGGATGGCGCAGCTGGCCATGACCGCCTGGGGCAGGGTCAGGCGTGGTGGGCGGTGCCGGCCCAGCACGACGCGCCGCCCGCTCACGATGTCGACGGTGCACAGCCAGGTCGGGCGCTCGGGCCAGGCCGCCGGCAGCTCGGACTCGAAGCGGCGCCGGCCCTCGGCCATGAGGAACATCCCGCCGGGGAAGGCCCGACGGAGGGGGGCGGGCAGGGCCGGCAGCGGGGCCCGGAACGTCGTCCGGGAGATCACGTAGGCCGAGCCCAGGCCGCGCCGCACGACGTCGAGGGGGGTCCGGAAGGCCGCCCGGAAGAGGGGTGGCAGGCCCTCCAGCTCGGCGCCCGACTCCGGGGCGGGCGGCAGCTCGCTGGTGGCCACGATGTCCCACAGGGCGTCGGTGCTCCAACCGCTCCGGGCGTATGCCGCCACCACCGAACCGGCCGACGTGCCCACGACCAGGTCGGCGCGGTCCAGCTCCAGCCCCGCCACCTGCTCCAGGGCGCGCAGCGCCCCGGCGTGGTATGCGAGCCCGACGGTCCCGCCGGCTCCGAGGACCAGGCCGAGCTTCAGGGCCCGGAGGGGATGGTGAGGACGGTCAGCGCCCGACGCTGTGGGACGCCAGGTCCTCGGCCATGGCCCAGCCGAACACGACCAGGCTGTCCCTGCGGGCCGTGTCGACCCCGTCGAAGAAGGAGGCCACGTCCGAGGCGATGGCCTCGGGCTTCAGGGCGTCGTGGTCGAGCACCCCGGCCACCTGGCCGTCACCACTGAGGACGAAGGTCCGGTCGTCGATCCGGCCCTCGGCGCCGAAGCGCTTGGCCAGGCGCCGGCCCCAGGCCCGCTCCTCCCCCGTGGCCCGGTGGTCGGGGCGGGGGACGATGTCCTCCAGGCCCCGCAGCGCCTGGAAGCCGGAGGCGGAGGCCAGCCTGGTCCCGACCAGGACGTCCTCGTCCGGGAAGGCCAGAACCGCCCGCCGGTACTGGTCGGCCATCAGGGCCCGGAGGATCGAGTCCCGCTTGGCGGTGCGCTTCACCGAGGCCAGGCCGATCAGGAGCGAGGGGGTCCCCCCGATCCGCTCGAGCGTGCACAACGAGAAGCCCATGAGGCGCCCGCTGTCCCGAGCCTGGCTGACCAGCACCCAGTCCTCCCGCTGCTTGGAGAGGAACCCCACGTCGAACCCGGCCGGACCGGCGGCGGCGATATCGGCCATCTCGGCCATCTCTGCATCGCTGAGGGCGGTGCAGTCCTTGGTCTCGACCTCGATAGACATGCCTGCTCTGACGCTCCTGACGCTGGTCGCCGACGGGAGTGGGTCGCAGTTGACCGCTCGGTCAGTTTACGGGATGGCGGAGCCCCCCATCCAAGCCGGCTAGCAGCTGCCGGCCAGGCAGAAGGCCCAGACCCCGTTGATGCCGGGCACCGCGGTCCCGCCCTCGCTGATCCCCGATCCGACGTACACCGCCGGGCCGGCCACCGCCGCGCCCGAGGCCACGGCGGCACCCAGGGGGAAGGCCCACAGGGGAAGGCCGGTGCCGGCGTCGTAGGCGTCGAGCTCGAAACCGGTGGTGGACGGGGCAAAGACGAGCCCGCCCGCGTACGTCACCGCGCTGTAGCTCGGCAGGGACACGGGCTCCTGCCAGCGCACCTGGCCCGTGAGGGCGTCCACGGCGTGCAGGGAGGCGGCCCGGAGGGGATCGCAGGCGGGGGTGGCGGCCGTCGGGGCGAAGCCGTGCCCCTCGTCGACGCAGGCCAGGCTCGTGTCGGGCACCGGCGCGGCCGGCGTGGAGGGCGTGGTGGGCGTTCCCGCCGAGCTCAACGGCGTCGGTATGGCGCTGGCGGCGAACCAGGTGCTCTGCGCCTCGCCGGCCACCGGGAGGGTGGCGGTCCCGAGGGCCGCCGAGCCGATGAACCCGCCCACGGCACCACCGAACGTGTCCCCGACCTGGCCGGGCTGGGCCGCCTGGGTGCTCCAGACCTTGGCGCCGGACGACTCGTCGACGGCGTACACGTAGCCGGACTTGCTGGCCTCGATGACCCTCCCCGTGCCGGTCAGGATCGGGGAGGAGCCGAAGTCGGTGTCACCGCCGTCCTGGAAGCTGGTGCTGGTGTAGTCGCTGGGCGGCTCCTCGAAGCGCCATCGCTGGGCCCCGGTCGTGGCGTCGAGGGCCACGATCCCGTCCAGGGTCGCCCGGGTGGGGCAGTTGCCGATCCCGAACACCACCAGACCGTGGCCCCCGGCGCCGGCCGGGTCCACCGCGGGCGACGACCACACGTCCCCGCATCCGTTCGTGTTCGACGGGGCATCGAGCGAGTGGACCACCGCACCCGACGTGCCCACCTCGGGCTCGTACTTCCACCTGAGGGCGCCGGTGGCGGCGTCGAAGGCCTGCACCCCGGTGGGCGCCGAGTGGCCCGGGTCCTCGTTGGAGTCGCTGCCCACGAACACCTCGAGGCCGTGGCCGTGGATGGCCACCACCGCCGGGGACGACTCGATCTCCATCTCGCTCTGCGGGTTGGCGGGGTCGAGGTCCTGGGACCACACACACGCCCCGGAGGTGGCGTCGAGGGCATAGAGGGTCCCGCCGCCGCCGAGGATCACCAGCTGCCGGCCGTTCACCGTGGCAACCGCGGCGGTGGAGGGAATCCCCCCGAAGTCCACCTGGTGGCGGTCGTCGTGGCAGCTGTTCGACGTGATGTTGAACGTCCACTCTTGGCCGCCCGTCGCGCGGTTGAGGGCGTAGAAGATCCCGCCGGCGTCGCCGACGAAGACCCGGTCGCCGGCGACGGTGGGGGTGGCGGTAACCGGGTTGGCGGTGCGCGCCTGCCACTGGGCCACCAGGGCCGCCACGTTGGTGGTGGTCACCTGGGCGCCACACGCCGCGCCGGTCCGCGCCGCGTCGTGCTGGTACATCGGCCAGTCCGGGGAGCAGGCGGACGGCATGGTTGCCGCGACTCCCGCCCCGGGCAGGACGGCCGTGCTGAGGGCGGCGGTGCCGGCCGCCACCGTGACCAGACGCCGACCGCGCCGGCCGAATGCCGTGGTGATCGCTGTCATCGGCGGGTCAGCAGCCGGGGGTGCTCTGTGAGACGAGCGCTCCGCTCCCGGTCCCGGCATCGGTGCCGAGGAAGCCGGGGCTCACCGACACGCCGCACGTGCCGGCGTAGATCCCGGGGGTGGGCCAGATCGAGGGGTCGGCCGGGGAGCGCTGCGGGTCGGGGTCGGCGTAGGTCTGCACGCCGGGCTCGGCGTTCACGTTGCTGGCCGTGCCTTGGCGGTAGGAGTCCATGCCCGTGTAACCGTTGGACGAGCAGCTCTTGTTGTTCTCGCTGTCTGCTCCCCCGCTGTTGCAGTTGGGGGACTCGGAGTTGACGCTGGGGTCGTTGCTGTAGTCGTAGACATTGCTGTTCTTGGTCGAGCAACCCGACTTGGGCGTCACGTCACGGTTGGCGCCGCACCCGTGGTAGAGCGTCTGCTGCTGGGTCGTGGCCTCGGCGCAGATCCCGTCGGCGCACGCCCCCGTTGAGGCGTTGGCCGCTCCCTCCGGATGCTCGGGGGTGCCGCTCTGGGCCACGTTCTGCGGGGTCAGGTCGACCATGATGGCCCCGCCGTCGGACGGGCCGTTGACGGCGCCGTCGGTGTCGTAGCAGGTGGCCTTCACGTCCTTCGGGCACGCCTTGGCGCCGGAGACGCCATCGTGCTCACCGTTGTCGTTGTTGTCGTCCATGCCGAAGTACACGAGCAGGCCGTCCTGGAGGATCGGGTCGAGAGCGGTCCCGGTCCCGGTGTCGGGGGTGAGGGCCACCGGGCTCTGGGCGTAGCCCTGGTCCTCGCACGGGTTGCCGAGGGTCGCGGCCAGGGGGCAGTAGATGGCGTAGTAGTCGAAGCTGGCGCTGCCCCCGGCGCCCTTGGCGTTGCTGCCGCAGCCGGTGCCGGTGCCACCGCCCGTCCCGTCGGTGTTGGCCGCCACGCAGCCGGCGTGGGGGGAGGCGGATCCGCCCGGGTACCCGATGCTGAACTCGGTCGGGGTGCCGGGGCTGTTCTTGTCCTGCGGCTCCTGGTTGAGGCCGGCCTCGGCGTAGCGGGTGTCCGTTGAGGAGGGGTTGCCCTGGGAGGTGCCGCCGCTCTCCACGTTCAGGGCGGCGTCGTGGCAGCCGGGCTGGACGTAGCCCTGGGGGGCGCTGTTGCTGGTGCCGTTGGCGGTGCAGTCCTGCTGGGAGGGCTGGTAACCGCCGCCGCTGACGGCCCGGGCCACCCCGGCCATCGCCAGCGAGAGGGAGACGGCCATGCCCCCCGCCAGTGCCGTCTTGAGGACCCTGCGACTCATCTGCTTTCCCTCCGGAGCGCCAAGGAACGAATGGTGCGATATATGACAGATGCGTCGGATGTTGTCCGACGCCGCTGGGAGAGATTTCTGCAGCGGCGCCCGGAATCCTGCGGCCGGAGGGGGATTGGGCCCGGGAGGCCCGCTCGGTAGATTCCCGCCGTGGACCGGCACCCGAGGACGGCCGTGATCACCGGCGGCAGCGGCGGGATCGGGTTGGCGACCGGGCGCCTGCTGGCCGGGAAGGGCTACGAGGTGGTCCTGACCGCCCGCCGGGCCGGGCCCCTGGAGGAGGCCGCCGAGACGATCGGCGCCCGGTGGGTGGCGGCCGACAGCACCGACGAGGACCAGTTCAAGGCGGTGGTGCAGGCGGCCGGGACCGTCGGGCTCCTCGTGCACTGCGCCGGCGTCATGGCAGGCACCTTCGTGCGGAAGGAGACGGCGGCCGGCTTCGACGACATCGTCCGCACCAACCTGCGCTCCGCCTTCGTGGTGAGCGCCGGCGCCCTGCCGGCCATGGAGGCCGGCGGGCGGATCGTGTTCCTGTCCTCGTCCGCCGCCCACGCCCCCCAACCGGGGCGGGCGGCCTATTCGGCGTCCAAGGCGGGCCTGAATGCCTTTGCCGAGGCCCTGGCCGGGGAGGTCGAGCGGGACGGGATCGCCGTGCACGTGGTGACGCCGGCGCCGGTGGCGACGTCGATGCTCGACGACGTCCATTTCCCGATGCTGACCCTCGACCCGGAGCACGTCGCCGCCGCCATCGCCTGGCTCGACGACCTGCCGGCGGCGGTGGTGCTCAGGGAGCTGGAGATGCGAGCCGTGGAGGCCGGGCCGTTCGTTCCGCCGGTGTTCGTCCCCGCCGCCGCCCGGGCCCGGGGGCGCACCGAGCTGATGCGGGGGCCGGAGGGCCGGGGCTAGGGCCTAACCGGCGTCGGGGGGCAGCGGCCAGCGGAACAGCTCGCAGGCGTTGCCGTAGGCGACCTTGCGGAGCACCTCGTCCCCGAGGTGGCCGAAGGCCGCCTCGACCGACTTGCCCGTGGCGGGCCAAGTGGAGTCGGCGTGGGGGTAGTCGCATTCCACCGTGAGGTGGTCTGATCCCATCCGGGCGACGACGGCGTCGACGCTGCTGGGATCGTCGATCGAGCAGAACCAGAAGTTCCGGGCCAGCACGTCGCTCGGGCGCAGATCACCCGTCCAGCGCCGCGACTCGGTTCCCGACGCCGAGTGGTCCAGCACGTAGTCGGCGCGGTCGGCCAGCATCACCACCCACCCGATGCCCCCCTCGGACATGGCGATCCTGATGTCCGGGAACCGCTGGCACACGCCCGACCACAGCCAGTCGCTGGCCGCCACGAGGGCGCTGGCAGGGAACAGGGTCGGGTACAGCTCGAAGGGCGGGTCCGGCGAGGGGATCGGTGCCCATCCCGCCGAGCCGGTGTGCAGGCAGAGCACCGTCCCCGTCTCCTCGCAGGCGGCAAAGAACGGGTCCCAGTCCCGGCGGTGCACGGACGGCAGGCCGAGCTTGGCCGGGATCTCAGGGAAGCTCACGGCGCGGAAGCCGAGCTCGGCGTTCCGGCGCACGTCGGCAGCGGCTGTCTCCGGGTCCTGCAGCCACGTCAGCTGGAGGGGGATGATCCGGTCGGGATGGGTGGCGGCCCAGACCTCGAGGTGCCACTGGTTCCAGGCGCGGACGCAGGCCAGGCCCAGCTGCGGGTCCTGGCTCCGCGAGAACACCGCCCCGCAGAACCCGGCGATCAACGACGGGAAGCAGACCGACGCCCAGATCCCCCCGGTGTCCATGTCCTTCACCCGCTCGTGGATGTCGAAGCAGCCGGGGCGCATCTCGTCGAAGCGCGCCGGCTCCATGCTCCACTCCTCCTTGGGCCGGCCCACGACCGCGTTCAGGCCGACATTGGGGTAGAGGTTGCCCTCGTACACCCACGTCTCCTTGCCCTCCCCCAGCTCCACGACGCGGGGCGCCTGGTCGGCCAGCGCCGCCGGCATCCGCCCTTCGAACAGGTCGGGCGGCTCGATCAGGTGATCGTCCACCGACACGATCACCGGTCCGGAGGAGGCGTCGAGCAGTCCCATCCCCGGGGATGGTAATTCGGTCCGCTCTACGCTGACGCGGTGAGCGAGCCGACCATCGCCGCCCACCTCTCGTCCCGGGCCGCGGACGCCCGTCCCGGACTGCGGTTCGAGGACGAGCACTGGAGCTGGGCGGACGTCGTGGCGGAGGCGGCGGCCCGGGCCGAGGTGCTCACCGGGATTCGCCCGGCCGGCCGGGAGCGGCCCTTCCACGTGGGGGTGCTGCTCGAGAACGTCCCCGAGTACATCTTCGTGCTGTTCGGAGCGGCGCTGGCCGGGGCCACCGTCGTCGGCCTCAACCCCACCCGGCGGGGGGAGGAGCTCGAGCGCGACGTCGTGCACACCGATTGCGCGCTCGTGCTCACGGACGCCACGGGGTCCGAGCTGCTGGCCGGGCTCGACCTGAGCGGAACCGGGATGACGGGGACCGGGGCCACGCCCCCGGCCGTGGTCCGGGTCGACGAGGACGCCTACCGCCGGCTCGCGGCCTCCGCCCGTCGTCACCCGCCCGCCGAGCGGTCCGGCCTGCCCGGACCCGACTCCCTCTACCTGCTGCTGTTCACGGCCGGGTCCACCGGCGCCCCCAAGGCGGTGCGGATGACGCAGGGCCGGGCGGCGCGCACCGCCGCCGACTCGGCTGTCGCCTTCACCGACCGCGACGTCCTGTACTGCTCGATGCCGCTGTTCCACGGCAACGCCCTGCTGGCCAACCTGTTCGCCGGCCTGGTCTCGGGCGCCACCGTGGTCCTCCGCCGCCGCTTCAGCGCCTCGGGCTTCCTGCCCGACGTCCGCCGCCACGGGTGCACCTACTTCAACTACGTCGGGCGGGCCCTGTCCTACATCCTGGCCGTGCCCGAGTCCCCCGACGAGCGGGACCATTGCCTCAAGTGGGCGCTGGGGTCGGAGGCCTCCCCGCGGGACCGGGCCGAGTTCACCCGCCGGTTCGGCGTGCCGATCTTCGAGGGCTACGGGTCGAGCGAGAACGCCGTGGTGATCTCGCCCGTGGCGGGGACGCCGGCGGGTGCGCTCGGCAAGCCGAGGGACGGCTTCGACGTGGCCATCCTCGATCCCGGCACGGGGGCCGAGACCGCCACGGCCGTGCTCGACGACGCCGGGCGGCTGACCAACCCGGACGAGGCCATCGGGGAGATCGTGGGACGCAACACCGCCGGGCGCTTCGAGGGCTACTACAACAACCCCGACGCCGACGCCGCCCGCATCCGGGGAGGTCGGTACTGGACCGGCGACCTCGGGTACCGGGACGCCGACGGCTTCATCTGGTTCGCCGGGCGGACCGCCGACTGGCTGCGCGTCGACGGGGAGAACTTCTCCGCCGGCGCCGTCGAGCGGATCCTCGATCGCTTCCCCGGGCTGGGGGGCGTGGCGGTCTACGCCGTGCCCGACCCGGTCACCGGGGACCAGGTCATGGCCGCCCTCGAGTGGGCCGGGCCCGGGGGATTCGACGCCGCCGCCTTCGACCGCTTCCTGGCCGACCAGCCCGATCTCGGCACCAAGTGGGCGCCCCGTTACGTCCGGCTGGTCCCGGCTCTCCCGGTGACCGGCACGGGCAAGCTGGACAAGGCCCCCCTGCGCGCCGCCGGGTGGGAGACGACCGACCCGGTGTGGTGGCGCCCCGGAGCCGGCTCACCGCTGCGGCCGATGGCCGGCGCCGACCGGGCGGAGCTGCGGGAGCAGTTCGCCCGCAACGAACGCACCGCTCTGCTGCCGGGCTGACGGACGCGCCGTTCCGGCGCGGCTAACCCCGCTGGCGCCGGCCGCCGAACACGCCGACGTGCAGCATGGCCGCCAGCGTGTCGAGGAGCTCCTCGCGCTCGACCGGGACCATCTGCACGACCGCGTAGAAGCTGACCCGCTCCAGCATCGAGACCATCGCCAGGGCGGCCGCCGACGGGTCCACCCCCGGGGCCGGATCCAGCTCGCGCACCCGCCGCTCCATCTGCCGAACGAAGCGGCGCAACACCCGCGCCCCCGTGCGGGCCAGCTCCGGGTTCTGGGCGTTGGCCTCGGTCCAGGCCCGGATGACCGGGTGGTAGTGCTCGTAGATGGCGTAGAAGCGGTCGAGCCACCGGCGCAGCTCCTCCCGCCCGGTGCGGTTGGACGCGACCGGCGGCAGCGACTCCGCCAGCTGCCGCATCTCCTCGGTGACGTCGGCCACCAGAGCGCGGAACAGGTCCTCCTTGCTGGAGAAGTACAGGTAGAAGGTGCCGTGCGACGTGCGGGCCCGCTCGACGATGTCGTCGACGCGCGCGGCGTGGTAGCCGCGCTGGTCGAGCACGACGATGGCCGCCTCGAGTAGCCGGCGCAGGGTGGCCTTGCCCTGGGCGCGCAGCTGACGGCCCTGGGCGGGCGCCCCGCCGGTAGTGGACGGGGCGACGTCGGCGCCGAGGGTCACGCCGGTTCCGCGGCCAGCTTCTCGGCCATCACCGCCAGGGCCCGGCGGTCGGCCTTCTGGCTGGTGAGCCAGGGGACGCCCTCGTTGCCCAGGACAAAGACGCGCCGGGGGACCTTGTAGGACGACAGCTGCTCGCGCGCCCAGGCGCGGACGAGCTCGGCCAGCTCACCGGGGTCGCGTTCGGGCAGCTCCGGGTCCGCCACGACCAGGGCCACGACGTCCTGACCCCGATCGGGGTGGGGGACGCCGAGGACGAACGCCAGCTTCACCTCGGGCAGGCCGGTGAGGCACACCTCCACCTCGATCGGCGCCACGTTCGAGCCCGCCGTCTTGATCAGGTCCGACTGCCGCCCGGTGAAGAAGAACCAACCATCCCGGAAGTAACCCCGGTCCCCGGTGTGGTACCAGCCGTCGGCGTCGAAGACCTCGGACCGCTCCTTGCGGTAGAGCCCGAGCATCAGGCTGTAGCCGCGGACGAGGACCTCGCCCTCCTCCCCCGGCGGGAGCGCCGCCCCGGTGGCGGTGTCGATGATCTTGTGCTCGGTGCCCGGCACCTCGTGCCCGAAGGTCCCGCGGTACTCCTCGGGCGCCCCGTCGACCTCGTCCTCCGGGTACCAGAAGGTGTGGGGGCCGCACGTCTCGGACATCCCGAGCGAGGTCACGGCCAGGCCGGGGTCGGCCGGCCGGCGGTCTCCGGGCACGGCGTCGTAGAACGAACCGGAGCGGACCGACGACAGGTCGGTAGCGGCGTAGTCCGGGTGCTCGCGGAGGCTCTTGGAAACGGCCGGCCACGCCGACACGTGGGTGACGCGCTCCCGCTCCATCAGCGCCAGGGCGGTCCCGGCGTCGAGCACGTCCTGGGTGATGAAGGCGGCGCCGACGGTCATGGCCCGCAGGAGGGTGAAGGAGAACCCGCCGACCCAGCACAGCGGCATCGGCGTCCACAGCCGGGCGGCGCCGTCCACGTTCGAGAGGGCGGCCAGGTTCCGGGCGTGGCGGACCAGCGCCCCGTGGGCGTGCACGACTCCCTTGGGCTCACCGGTCGAGCCCGAGGTGTAGGTGATCAGCATCGGGTCGGTCGGGACCACGTCCCGGGCCATGCCGTCGACGACGGCGGCCCGGGCCCCGGCCTCCTCCCCGGCTCCCTCCTGGCCCCCGCCCGGCGCCAGCCCGGAGCCGTAGCCGCCCTCGGCCCATCCGACCGGGGAGTCCCCCCACAACAGGACCCGGCGCAGCTGGGGCAGGGTCGGCAGGAGCAGCCTCCCGCCGGCTCCCGTCGCCTGCCGCCCGTCCTGATCCGCCAGCTCGGGGGCGATGGTCTCGAGGCGCTCCACGTAGTCGTGCTGCAGGAACGACGCCACTCCGAGCAGGCACTGGACGTCGGCGTGGCGGAGGAAGCGACCCAGCTCCGGTGTCCGGTAGAAGGTGTTGACCGGCACGACCACCGCGCCCAGCCGGGCGGCGGCGGCCCAGGCCACGACCCACTCCCACCCGTTGGGGAACAGCACGCCGACGTGGCTCCCCTTGCCGACGCCGGCTCCCACCAGCCGGCCGGCGAGCAGGCGGGAGCGACGGTCGAGCTCGGCGTAGGTGACGTGCTCGTCCGGGGTCACCACGCAGTCGTCGGCGCCGTATCTCTCCCGGCCCACCCGCAGGAGCTCGGGGACCGTGGGGAGGTGGTCGGGGAAGACCGGAAGGGGCGGGGCGGTCCGCGCTCCCATCAGATCGGCGCTCCCATCAGAAGGGCCTGTCGGCCGGGCCCTCCCGCCGTCCCGGGGAGAACGTGGCCGGCATGCTGACGATCCCGGTCAGCGTGGGGTTGCCCGAGTAGAAGCGGGTGGCGTCGCGGTCCACGCGGTAGTCCGGCATCCGGCGCAGGACCTGCCTGACGATCACCTGGAACATGGTCCGGGCCAGGTGCATGCCGATGCAGCGGTGCGGCCCCACCCCGAACGCCAGGTGGCGGTTCGGGGCCCGGTCGAGCACGACGTCCCCGGCCCGCTCGAACTCGGCCTCGTCGTGGTTGGCCGACAGCCAGCTGATGAGGACCACGTCACCCTTCTTCAGCTGCTGCCCGCCGAGCGCGACGTCCCGGGTGACGGTGCGGGTGAGGGTCTCGTTGACCGAGAAGTACCGCAGGTACTCCTCGGTGGCGATGACCAGCCGGTCGGCGTCGGCGGCCAGCCACGCCCGCTGGTCGGTGTCCATGTCCAGGTGGTGCAGGGCCAGCGACGTGAGCGACGTGGTCGTGTCGAGGCCGCCGCCGACCAGGTTCCAGAGCACGGCGCTGACCTCCTCGTCGGAGAGGCGCCGGCCGTCGATCTCCAGCTCCACCAGCCGGGTGAGCAGGTCGTCGCGGGGGCGGGCCCGTCTCTCCCCCGCCTCGGCCAGCAGCTCGGCCACGATGTCGGGCACCCGGGACATGGCCCGGTCGTACTCGGGCTCCCCCGGGTTGTACGCCACCGAGGCGTGGAAGAGCTCGCCGTAGTACTCCCAGCTCGAGCAGGGCAGGCCGATGAGCTGCATGGTGATCACGGCCGGGACCGGGTTGGCCAGGTCCTCGACCAGGTCCATCCGGCCGGTCTCGATGCGCTCGTCGATGAACCAGGTGGTGAGGTCCTCCATCAACGGCTTGAGGGCGGTCACGGCCGGGGGCAGCAGGAAGGGGTTGATCACCCGGCGGAGGGCCTGGTGCACGACACCTCCGGCCTCGGCTATCCCCGCCGGGGGAATGCCCCGGGGGCGGGGCACCCCGGCTATCCCCTGCCAGGCGACCGGGTCCCCGTCAGCGGAGGCGGCGTAGTAGCTCGAGAAGGTCTCCTCGTCCCGCGACACCTGCGCCACCATGTCGTGCCCGCTGACGACCCAGAAGCCGCCGTAGCGGGTGTTGTAGGCGACCGGGCTCTGGCGGAGCCGGCGCCACTCGGCGTGCCGGTTGGCCAGGAACTCGTTCGAGTGGTGGTCGAACTCCACTGTCGGTGTGACGCTCATGCCGCTCCCCACCCATTCCGTCCCCGCTGCCTCGGACTCTACCTGACGTCTACGTCAGGGTCCCGGGCCGCCGGGTTGACCGGGGCCGCCGGCCGCTCCACACTGCGCCGATGGCCGACCTGCTGATCGACCAGCTCCGGATGATGGCGGAGAGCTTCCCCGACGAGACCGCCTACGCGGTCGTGCCCGACGGGGGCCAGCTCACCTTCGCCGAATGGGAGCAGGAGTCCGACCGCCTGGCCCGGGGCCTGCTGGCCTCCGGCGTCGAGAAGGGGGACCGGGTCGCCGTGTACCTGCCTCCCGAACGGGCCCTCAGCTGGATCACCGCCTATGCCGCCGTCCACAAGGCGGGGGCGGTGGCCGTGCCGACCAACACCCGCCTGGCCGCCCGTGAGCTCGAGTACGTCCTGTCCCACTCCGGTGTGGTGGCCGCCTTCACCGCGGGGGCCACGGCCGAGACCCTGGCCGGCGTGCGCCCCGCCCTGCCGGCCCTGCGCTGGGCCGTGGCCGCAGGAGATCAGGTTCCTTCCGGCTTCGTCCCCTGGAACCAAGCCGGCTCCTCCGGTCCCCCGCCCCGCGTGCCCCTCGACGGGGACGACATGGCCGACATCATGTACACCTCGGGCACCACCGGCCGGCCCAAGGGCGTGGTGGTCCGCCACCGCAACGCCGCCATGATGCCGAACGGCCGGCCCAACTGGTCGGGGGACGGATGGCTGCACGCGTCCCCCCTGTTCACCTTCGCCGGCATCGCGTCGGTGTTCAACCCCATGAAGCTCGGGATGACCGGGGTGTACCAGCCCCGGTTCGACGCCGCCGAGTGGCTGGACGTCGTGGAGAAGCGCCGGCCGGCGGCGGTGTTCCTGGTGCCGGCCATGGCGCAGCTGCTGCTCGCCCACCCCCGGTTCGACGAGGCCGACCTCGGGAGCATCCTGATGGCGTCGATCGGCAGCGCTCCTCTCGCCCCCGAGACCATGCGCCGGTTGCAGGCCAAGCTCCCTCAGGCGTGGGTCTCGAACAACTGGGGCATGACCGAGGCCGGCTCGGCGTTCTGCAGCCTGCCCCCCGAGGAGGCGCCCCGCCGGGTGGGCTCGGTGGGCAAGCCGGTGCCGCCGGTCACCTTTCGGATCGTCGACGACGACGGCGTCGAGCAGCCGGCCCGCAGCGTCGGGGAGCTGCTGGTCTCCAACCCCGGGAAGGAGCGCGAGTACTTCGCCGATCCCGAGGCGACGGCCGAGACGTGGCGCGACGGCTGGCTGCACACGGGAGACCTGGCCCTCCTCGACGAGGACGGCTACCTGTACATCGTCGGGCGCAAGAAGGACGTGATCATCCGCGGCGGCAACAACGTGCACGCCGCTGACGTCGAGGCGGCCCTGCTGGAGCACCCCGCCGTGCTGGAGGCGGCGGTGGCCGGCGTCCCCCATGCCGTGCTGGGTGAGGACGTGGCGGCGTGGGTGGTGGCCGCTCCCGGACCGGCGCCGGACGTGGACGCCCTGACCACGTTCCTGCGCGAGCGGCTCTCGGACTACAAGGTCCCCCGCCGCGTCACCTTCGTGGACGAGCTGCCGCGCAACGCCACCGGCAAGGTCATGAAGCACCTCCTGGCCCGGGACTGAGTCTCCGGGCACCGACGGGCTCTGGGCTCAGGCCGGCCCGAGCACCAGCTCGGCCAGCCGGCGCCGCTGCCACGACTGGCCGCCGAACAGCACGTCGTTCTGCTTCACCCGCCGGAACAGCAGGTGGCAGTCGACG
>DASUHN010000188.1 GCA_036273495.1 Acidimicrobiales bacterium
CGTGCGCAGCTGCGACCTGGTCCGCCTGGCGGTGCCGACGGCGGAGGCGGCGGCCATGTACGCCCTGAACCTGCCGACGTGGCGGGACGACGACGCCGTCACCAGCCGCTGGACGCCGGAGGAGGTCGACTCCCTGGCCCGCGAGCTCGACGGCCTGCGCCACTCCCCGGTCACCGGGGAGATCACCTGGGGGCTGCGGCAGGTAGTCGCCGAGCGGACGGGCTGATTACCGTCCCCTTGGTGCGCGTACCGGTCCCCGCCTCCTGGAGCCGGGTCGCCACCGCCGACGGCGAGTCGCTGCGGGCCTGGGAGGCGGGACCCGGGGACGCCCCGCCCGTCCTCCTGGTCAGCGGGGCGGGGTCCGACGCCCGGTCCTGGCGGTTGGTGGTGCCGGAGCTGACCGGGGCCGGGGAGGCACCGCCCCTGACCCCGGTCGAGCGGGCCCACGCCGCGTCCCCGTCCCTGGCCGCCGACCACCGCGTGGCCGGCTACGACCAGCGGGGAACCGGCGCCTCGACGGGGACCGTTCCCCCCGACTCGGCGGGGCTGGCGGCCGAGCACGCCCTGGCCGTGGGCCGGGATCTCCTGGGGCCGTCGTTCCACCTCGTCGGCCACTCGCTCGGGGGCATGGCGGCGATTCGGCTGGCCCTCGGCCACCCCGACCGCGTGCTGTCGCTGGTCCTGATCTCGACCTCGGCCGGGGGTCCGGCCCTCGCCATGCCCGACGAGGCGTGGCTGGCCAGCCTCGGGGAAACGCCGGGCGTCGATCCCGTCGAGCGGGCCCGCCAGAACCTGGCGCTGTCGACGGGGAGCGGGTTCCCGGAGCGCCGGCCCGAGCTGTTCTCCCTGCTCGTCGAGGAGATGGTGGCGGCCCCGCCGGCGTCCGCCGAGAGCGGCGCCGCCCAGGCATCGACGTTCCTCACCCACGACGTGACCGGGGAGCTGTCCCGGCTGCACGTTCCGACGCTGGTGGTCTGCGGGACGGAGGACCGGGTGATGCCCCCGCCGAACTCCCGGTACCTCGCCGGGAACATCGCCGGCGCCGAGCTGGTGGAGATCGAAGGGGCGGGCCACGCCCTCGACCTCGAGGTGCCCGAGCGCCTGCGGGACGAGATCGCCCGCCACGTGGCCGGCACCGTCGCCGGGAGCGAGGCGGTGGCGGGATGAGCCGGATCCGGGCGGTGGGCGCGTGGGCGGCCGGCACGGCGGCCGCCGCCGTGCTGGCGGGATGCGGAGGCCAGCCCGCCCCGATGAGCGCCCGCCAGATCCTCCACTTCGACGCCGCCAACCACACCGTCGACGTGACGGCGCGCGCCGCCTACAACGGGGCCAACGGTGAGATGAACTTCGACGGCTACGCCAACGGCCGCCTCACCATCCACATCCCGGTCGGCTGGCTGGTGACCGTCCACTGCGCCAACGACTCCAAGCTCCTGCTGCACTCCTGCGCCGTGGTGTCCGACACCCCGGCCACCCTCGGGACGCGCCCGTTGGCGTTCCCGGAAGCGTCGTCCCCCGACCCGGCCGACGGGTCGCGGCCCAACTCGCCGTCGACCTTCCAGTTCGTGGCCGACCGCACCGGCTCGTACCGCATCGCCTGCCTGGTCCACGGCCACGAGATCGACGGGATGTGGGACCGCCTGGTCGTCTCCAGCGCCCTCAGCCCGTCGGCCTCGGTCGGGCCGTAGGGCTTAGGGTTCCGGGCTTGACCGAGCAGACCGGCAGGGGCGCCCTCCACGGCACCGGCGTCGTCGAGCTCGGCGGGGGCGTAGCCGTGGCGTACTGCGGCAAGCTCCTCGCCGACCAGGGCGCCGAGGTCGTGAAGGTCGAGCCCCCTGAGGGAGACGCCCTGCGGGGGTGGCGGGCGTCCGACCCCGACCGTCGCGCCGCCACGACCACCGCCCTGTTCCGGTACCTCAACACCTCCAAGCGCTCCGTGGTGGCCGGCGAGGACGAGCGGGACGCGCTGGCGCGCCGGGCCGACGTCGTCATCGTGGGCGAGGGAGCCGGCGCACCCGACCCGGCCGAGGGCGCGGTCGTCGTGTCGCTGTCGCCGTTCGGGCCCGACGGCCCCCTGGCCGGCGCGCCGTGGACCGAGCTCACCCTCCAGGGCTGGTGCGGCTCCATCTCGGCCCGGGGCTTCCCCGACCGGCCCCCGCTGCAGCAGGGCGGCCGGGCCGGCGAGTGGCTGGGCGGGGCCACCGGCGCCTTTGCCGCCCTGGCCGGCGTCACCCATCGCGACGCCCACGGGGTGGCGCCCCGCCTCGACGTCTCCCTGCTCGAGGTGATGGCGGTGTGCCTGGTCACCTACCCCACCCTCTACCGGGACTTCACCGGGGCGGCGGCGTCGCTGAGCCAGCGGGGGTCCGACTACCCGTCGGTCGAGCAGTGCAAGGACGGATGGATCGGGCTGTGCCTGTTCAGCGCCCAGCAGTGGGCCGACTTTGCCGTCATGATCGGCCGCCCGGAGCTGGCCGAGGACCCCCGCCTCAACAGCATGGCGGGGCGGGGGCGGAACCGGGACCTGGCCCGGTCGGTGATCGACCCCTGGCTGGCCGACCACACCGCCGCCGAGATCTTCGAGCTCGGGGGGCTGTTCCGGGTGCCGGTGTCCTACGTCGGGAACGGCCGCACCCTGCCGGAGATGGAGCATTTCCGGGAGCGCGGCGTGTTCGTCGAGAACCCGGGCGGCGGCTTCGTCCAGCCCCGGAGCCCGTTCCTGATGTCGGGCACGCCGGTCGCGCCCCTGCGGCCCGCGCCCGATCTGGGAGCGGACACCCAGGCGGTTCTGCGGCAGGTCGGGCCGGCCCCACCCCGCGCCGCCGCGGACGACGGCGGCGGCGGGCGCCGGCCCCTCGCCGGCGTGACCATCCTCGACTTCACCGCCTACTGGTCGGGCCCGGCCGGGACCCACCTGCTCTGCGCCCTCGGCGCCGACGTGGTGAAGATCGAGTCGTTCAAGCGACCGGACGGGATCCGCTTCGGCACCGTGGCCCCTCCCGACCAGAGCGACTGGCTGGAGCGCTCCCCGATCTACCAGGGCGCCAACCCCGGCAAGCGGTCGGTGGCCATCGACATCACCACCCCGGAGGGGCGGGACCTGATCCTGCGCCTGGCGGCACAGAGCGACGGGGTGTGGGAGAACTTCACGCCCCGCGTGATGGGGAACCTCGGTCTCACCTACGAGGAGCTGCGCGCCGTCAACCCGGGGGTGATCATGGTGCGCATCCCCGGCTTCGGGCTCGAAGGACCGTGGCGGGACCACGCCGGCTTTGCCCAGACCATGGAGCAGGTGTCGGGGATGGGATGGCTGACCGGCTACCCCGACCGCAACCCGCTGGTGCGCACGACGTGCGACCCCGCCGCCGGCGTGCACGCCGCCTTCGCCTTCCTGTGCGCCCTGCACCACCGGCGCGGGAGCGGGGACGGGCAGCTGATCGAGATGCCGATGGTGGAGGTGGCGCTGAACATCGCCGCCGAGCAGGTGATCGAGCAGTCTGCCTACGGGAGCCTCCTCGAGCGCGACGCCAACCGGGGCCCGGTCGGGGCACCCCAGGGCGTGTACCCGTGCCGGGGACA
>DASUHN010000189.1 GCA_036273495.1 Acidimicrobiales bacterium
GGAGCACCTCGGCGGGATCCCAGCGCTGGGCCCGGGCCGTGGCGCACACCTCGGGGGCGGCTTGGCGCAGGTAGGGCAGGCGCATGCGCCGCAGCAGGGCGCTGAGCTCCTCGGGCAGCGGCGGAGGCTCGGGGGCCTTCATGGCCGGTCCTTCGCGTTGGCCAGGCGCCACGCCCAGAACGGGATGCGGATCACCAGGTCTTCGGGCAGCTGATCGCGATTGTCGGCCACGAAGGCGTCGAGGTCGTCCAACAGCTCGGTGAGCTCGACCAGCTCGTGGTCCTGGAGGGGGCCGTGGGTGTGAGTGGGGGGATGGATCATGCTCCGAAGCCCTCCCAGGCGCCGGTGCCGGGCTGGGCCGAGTGGGCCTCGTCGGCCACCACCAGGTCCTCGACGGCGTCGGCGCGCTCGAGGTGATCCACGATCGAGGCCAGGTCCCCCTCCGCGAAGCGCCCGGCGAGAGCCGCCATGCCGAGCGCCCGGTCGACGGGATCGGCACCGACGAGCGCGGCGAGCTCCACCGCGGCGGCCATCTTGGCCCGCACGCGGGTCACCCCCGTGGCGCACGCCTCCCGCAGCCAGCGCTCGGCGCCGTCACCGAGGCCGACGAAGGCCGCCTCGGCGTCGTTGGCGGGCCGCAGCGGGCGGTGCTTGGGGCCGTTGCCGGGCGGATGGTCGGGATAGTGCTCGTCCAGCACCACGGGATGGCCCGGAGTTGACAGACGATGGCGCCACACCTCGACCAGCTCGTTGTCCGCCCGGCCCACCACGACCAGCTCGTCGCCCGCCACCCGGCACCACACGGCCTGGCCCACCCAGGGGCGGGGCAGCGAATAGCGCACGGAGCCGAAGCGGATGGTCTGGTCGTCGCGCACCGTGCGGGTCTCGCCGAGGGCCACCACGTAGGGATCGGCGGGCACGACGTGCATCCGGGCCCGCTCGGTGGCGAGCATGTCGGCCGGCGCCCGGCGGGTCTCGGTGTGGAGACGGGTGTTCACCACCGCCTCGAAGCCAACACACGCCGCCTCCCGGGCGGCGAAGTCCGGGTAGTCGCCCAACAGGTTGGCGGCCGTCGGCACGAGGTCGGCCTTGGCGATGCGCACCGACGCCTCGGAGCCGCCCTTGGTCTCAGGGTCGTAGGGGACGCAGGTCTCCACCACCACGCCGTAGTGGCGCCCGGCTGAGACCATCTGGGGATGGCGCACGGCCAGGCCGGCCACCCGCTCGATGCTCACGGTGCGCTCGTTGTCGGTGAGCAGGTAGGTGGGAGCCGCCCCGAAGCGGCGCAGCATGGTGTCGATGCAGGCCAAGGCGGTGGGCAGGGTCTTGTCCCAGGTGGGGATGACCACCCGGAACCGGGACCACGCCAGCCAGGCGCAGAACAGACACGTGTCCCGCCCGGCGATGACGGGCCCCTTGCCCCAGTCGAACTGGGCCCACATCCCCGGCTCGGGGATCCAGGGCCGATAGGTCCGCCGGTGCCCGGCCCGGTAGCGAGCCTTGGCCGCCGCCACCGCCCGCCGTGTGGTGCGCTCGTCGCCCTCGAAGCCCATAGGGACCAGGTGGCGGTGATGGACCACGTCGGCGCGGACCTCGGCCCGGGAGCGCTCCACCAGCTCCTCGATCTTCTCGAGGTACGCATCGATTATCCGGGGCCGGGGCGCCCGGGCGAAGGGGTTGCCGCCACCGTCACGGACGGCCACGTAGCGGGCCACCGTGTGGGGGTCGGCCCCGGCCAGCTGGCCCGCCGAGTGGGCGCAGCCGGTGAGGTCGAATGCTTCCAGGATCTCCATGATCTCCCTGTCATGCTTGGTCAACGGTCCTCCGGTTGGTCTTGTCGTGGGACGTGCAAGGACCACGAACCAAGACCCCGGAGGGCCACTACTGGTGGATGGTGCGGACATCTGCTGTCCGCCGGCATGGAGATCTCGTGTCCGTCAGCGTGGACTTTGTTGTCCGCCTACATGGAGTATGAGCTGTCCGCTCTCAGAGGACGGTCCCCGACAGCCGTGAGGCATCGGCACCTACCGGGCTGTGGATGACGTCGTCAGTTCAGGACCTGCAACCGAACCCATGCCCGGGAAATCGTGCAACCGGCCCCACGT
>DASUHN010000190.1 GCA_036273495.1 Acidimicrobiales bacterium
CGTCGGCACCCAGCCCGGACCAGCTGACTTCACCGACCTGGCCCAGGGGACCGGCGCCGGGGGCCCGGGCGCGACGCCCGTGACCACGACCGTCAACCTCTCGCCCGCCGTCCTGAGCGAGATCACCGCCCGGCTGCCCGCGTCAGACAACGGCACGGGGACCGCCGGAAGCCCGGCGCCCGACGCCCCCGCCTTCACCCTGCGCCTCGTGGTCACCGACGCCCACGGGCTGGTCGGGACCGATCGGCGCACCGAATACCTGGTGCACGACCCGACGCTGCTGACCGCCGCGCCGGTACAGCCCGCGGCCGGCGCGGGCACGGGGCCCGTCACCCAGCCGGCAACCGCCATCGGGGGATCGGTGGACGCCGCCCCCACCCTCGCTCCCATCGGGCCGGGGGGAAGCAACGCCCTGCTGGTGGCCACGGCCGACGGCACCATCCACGCCTACGTGCCCGGCCCCCGAGGACCGACGGAGCTGCGGGGCTGGCCCGTCACCACCGCGCTGCTGCCGGGCCAGGCCGAGCTGACCGATCACGAGGCCGCCTACACGAGCGGGCAGGTGACCGCCGTGCCCCACTGCTCGACCGTCGGCGGGGTGGCCGTCGGCCACCTGCAGCGGGGCGGGCTTCCCGACGTGGTGGCCAGCGACGAGTGCGGAAACGTCTACGCGTGGGACGCGTCAGGCCGGCCCCTGCGCGGGTTCCCCGTGCACACCAACCCGGCGTACTCACAGGACCCCGCGCCCTACGCCGGCACCAGCGCGGCCACCGACCCGGCCGTCGACCCCCGGGACCCGCACAACCGGCTGTTGCCGGGCAGCGTCGGCGCCCCCGCGCTGGCCGATCTCACCGGCAGCGGCCAGCTCGATGTGGTGGACTCCTCGCTGGACCGCCACGTGTACGCGTGGGACCCCGGAGGGCGCCTCCTGCCCGGCTATCCGGTGCTGGTGGTCGACCCCGCCCAGGTGCAGAGCGTCGAGCCGACCTCCAACCACGTCACCTTCAAGTCGTCGGTCGACGTGCAGATGGGCTCGATGATCCTGGACACGCCGGCGGTCGGCCGGCTGTCCGGCGGCACCGGGCCACCCGATCTCGTCGTGGGCACGGACGAGGAGTACGGCTGCAACCCCGCCACGGTGCCCGGCGCCGGCCTGCAAGAGGACCCGGGCCGCCCCGACTGCGCCATCAGCGAAGCCAACACGGCGAACTACGGCCTGGACGCAGCCGGTGCGTCGCTGCTCAACCCGGCCAACAGCGAGGTCTACGCCCTCAGCCCTCGAGGGAACGCCAACACGGCCGGTGCCAAGGCGTGCGCCGGATCGACCGCCCAGCCCAGCGCCTGCGCCATCCTCCCGGGCTGGCCGGCCCAGATGGTCGACCTCGATGCCGGCCTCCTGCCCGACGTGGCCGACGGGACCACCGCCAGCCCGGCCCTGGCCGACCTGGCGGGCAACGGCCAGCTCGACGTCGGGGCCATGACGTCGGTCGGACCGGCCTACATCTTCACCCCCGGTGGCGCCTCGTACTTCGGGAACGGGCCCGACGGCCGACCCATCAGCCTGTCGATGTCAGCTGCCGGGCCGCTCGCCAGGTCCCACGACGTGCCGAGCATCCCCTCGCTCGGCATGCCCGTGTTCGCTCCTCTCGGTGACGCCGCTCCCGGGATCAGCTTCGTGGCCCCGGCAACGTCGCTCGGAAAGGCGCTCGACGCTGCCCTGCCCGACCAGCAGTACGCCAACGACAACCAGGTCGACGCGTGGAACACGAGCACCGCCACCATGCAACCGGCGTTCCCGCAGGTGATGAACGACCTCCAGTTCTTCGACCAGCCCATCGTCGCCAACGTCGGGGGTACGGGGTCCGGCCCGTACGTGGTCGAGGGAAGCGCCACCTCCGACCTGCGCGCCGTGGACGCCACGGGTCAGGAGGCGCCCGGGTTCCCGAAGTTCACCGGGGACTGGATCGTGAACAGCCCATCGTTCGGACCGTGGGCCCAGCTCGGCACGCAGGTACTGGCCGCCGGAACCAGGAACGGGGACCTGTTCGTGTGGTCGACGAGCACACCTCGTTGCGCCTCGAGTGGGCCGTGGCCCCGCCAGCACCACGACCTGTCCAACACGAGCGACCTCGAAGCCCTGGCGCTGGGCCCGGCGAGCTGCCCGGCGACGAGCACCCCGTAGGGAGGCGGAGTCGATGCGCCTGCTCCGCCACGGCTCCACCGGCCTGGTGACAAGCCCGAGATCTGGAGGGTTCATGATCAGGAGAAAGCGGGTCCGGGCCACGGCAGCCGCCGTGGTGAGCGTGCTCATCGGCGCCGGCGTTCAGGCGGCGGTGGCCGCACCGGGCGCGGGGTCGTCTGTGTCGACCGGGGCCTTCGCCACCGAGCCGGTGGTCCTCACCGGCGCCGACTTCCCGGGATGGACGTCCGGACCGGAGACCACGGCCCGGGCACCCGAGCCTCCGACGGATTACGAGGTGTACGACACCCAGGGCTCGCTGCCCTCCGGGGTCCGCAGCGACTGCTACCAGTCAGATCCCAAACCGGACGCGAACG
>DASUHN010000191.1 GCA_036273495.1 Acidimicrobiales bacterium
CACCTGGTGAACGTGGTCGGCGGGAACCTGGCCGACGACTGGTTCCGCACCGCCGAGTACGACATGGCCGGCTTCGACCGGGTGGTGGCGCGCAACCTCCGCTACGCGGTGGTGTCGTGCCGGGAGATCGCCCGGCGCCTGATCGCAGCCGGCACCCCGGGCAGCATCGTGAACATCTCCTCGATCGCCGCGCGGGGAACCCCGCTGCTGGCCGCCTACGGGGCGGCCAAGGCCGGCCTCGAGTCGTTCAGCCGGACCATGGCCCTCGAGTGGGGACCCCAGGGAATCCGGGTCAACCTGGTGGCCCCGGGGACGATCAAGACGCCGCGCGCCGGCCAGGCGGACATGGACGAGGCGGCGCGGTCGATCCCGCTGCGGCGCAGGGGCGAGGCTCGCGACATCGCCGCCGCCGCCATGTTCCTCCTGTCCGACCTGGCCTCCTACGTGACGGCGCAGACGCTCGTCGTCGACGGTGGCAATAGCCTGGGCCATCCCGGCGGAGACGACCTGCCGGTCTTCGTCACCAACCCCGCCGTACGGGCCCGCTTCGGGCAGTGACGCCCGGACCGGTCAGTGAACGGCGACGGTCTCGGTGTTGCGTCCGGAGCGCAGGACCTGTCCGGGGAGGGCCCCGGCGGGCTGACCGTCCGTGATCGTCGGCGTCCCGTTCACGAACACCCGCTGCACGCCGGTGGACTCGGCGGTGAGCCGCAGGCTGTTGCCGGGCAGGTCGAAGACCCGCCGGGCCGGACCGCTGTCGACGGTCTCCGGATCGAACACGACAACGTCGGCGTAACGGCCCTCTTCCAGCCGGCCCCGGTCGGTGAGCCCGAACAGGCGGGCGGGGACGTCGGTCATGAGCTGCACGGCCCGCTCGAGCGGGACGAGCCGCCGGCCCCGCAGCGTGTCGGCCAGGAAGCGCGTCGGGTAGGGGGACCCGAGCATGCGGTCGAGATGGGCGCCGGCGTCCGAGCCGCCGAGCAACACGTCCTCCCGGGCCCACAGGTCCCGCCGGGCGGCCCAGTCGGCGTCCCCGTCCCCGGCGGGGAGGGGCCACAGCACGGTCCGGAACTCGTCGGCGCTGGTGATGTCGACGAGGGCGTCGGCGGGGTCGACCCCGACCTCGGCGGCGATGTCGGTGATCAGCCGGCCCTCGTAGCGCTTGTTCTCCGGGACCACGGTGTCCCCGATCCGGTAGTTGGAGAAGTCGGCCAGCCTCTCGAACGCCGTTCCGCGGGCCGCCCCCACCATCTGCTCGCGCACCGCCGGGTCGTGGAGCTTGGCCAGCTTCTCCTCCTTCGGGAGGGAGAGGATGTCGTGCCAGCCCGGGATCAGCCACAGGGCACAGAAGGTCCCGAGGCTCATGTTGTTGTCGGCGAAGATCGGCATCGTCAGCGCCACGACCCGGCCCCCGATCTCGCGCGCCCGCTGGGACGGCAGCAGCTGGTGGGCCACCCGCTTCTCCATGCCGGCCGCGATGGTGAGGACGTTCCAGTTGAGGGGCCGGTTGGCCTGGGCGCTCATCTGGGCCATCAACTCGATCTCCTCGTCGGAGAAGCCCTTGAGGCAGCCCTCGACGATGGCCTCGAGAGTGGTCCCCGGGTAGCGGCTGACGACCCGGCACAGCGTGAGCAGCTCCTCCTCGGACGCCACCCGGCTGGGCACGGGGTTGTTGTCCCCGTCGTTGTGGGTCGACGACCGTGTGGTCGACAGCCCGAGGCCGCCCGCGTCCAGGCACTGGGCCAGCAGGTCGGTGAGGACCTCGACCTCCTTTTCCGTGGACTGCCGCTCGGTGGCCTCGGGGCCGAGGACGTAGCGGCGCAGGGCGCAGTGGCCCACCAGGAACCCGGCGTTCACCGCGATCCGCCCCTCGAGGCCGTCGAGGTACTGGCCGAACGTCTCCCACGACCAGTCGACGCCGTTCTCCAGGGCCTCGAGCGGCATGCCCTCGACCTTGGCCATCATCCGCCGCGTGTAGTCGGCGTCGGCCGCCTTCAGCGGCGCCAGGGTGAACCCGCAGTTGCCGCCGAGCACCGAGGTCACCCCGTGGACCGACGACGGCGTGGCGTAGCCGTCCCAGTAGAGCTGGGCGTCGTAGTGGGTGTGGGGGTCCACGAAGCCGGGCGCCACGACGAGGCCGTCGGCGTCGAGGGTCGCACGCGCCGACTCGTCCACCGACCCGACCGCAACCACGCGGTCGCCGCGTATCCCGACGTCACCGCGCCGGGGCGCCGCTCCCGTCCCGTCGACGATCGTGCCGCCCCTGATCAGATAGTCGAGCATGATCCCTCCGCGGTAGCGCCGGGTGGCGGACAGTACCAGCACGGGGCAAGATGGGCTTTGCCCCCGCGGAGAGCCATGACTTCCTTCTTCGATGTGATCGCGGCCCACGCCGACGCCATGCCGGACGCCCTTGCTCTCCTGTCCGAAGAGGATGGCAGCCGGACCTATTCCGAGCTGGTGGAGCGGTCGGCGGCGCTCGCCGCGGCCCTGGGCAAGGGCCTGGGCGTGGCGCCCGCCGAACGGCTGTGCGTCTGGGCCGTCAACCAGCCGGCATGGGCCGAGACCTACCTCGCCGCCAGCGCCGGGCTGTTCGCCACGGTGGCGGCCAACCCCGAATGGACCGACGAGGAGATGGCGTTCATCCTCGAGCACTCGGAGACGGCGGTCGTGATCTGCGACGCCGCCCTGGCCGAGCGCGCCGTGGCCCTGGCCCGCCGCCTTGGCGGGGTGCGCCACGTCGTCGCCATCGAGGCCGACGGGGTCACGGCACCGTCCGGCGCGGTGGCGTACGAGGAGCTGCTGGAGATGGCCCCGCCCGATGCGCGCGCCCTGCTGCCCCAGGGGGACGACGTCGAGCTGCCGGCCCACATCATGTACACGTCCGGCACCACCGCCGGCCGGCCCAAGGCGGTCGTGGGCCAGATCACCGGGTCCTCACCGATCGACTACCACGAGATGCTCGGGCTCGGCCCCGCCGAGCGCGGCATCGTCGTGACCCCGTTCTTCCACGGCAACGGCATGGGCGGGCTGACGTCCGCCCTCCTGTATGGGGCCAGCGTCGTGTTCCCGCGCCGATTCTCGGCCCGCCGCTTCTGGCAGCTGGTGGACCGGTACCGGCCGACCTACCTCTGGACGCTCTCCCCGATCGTCAACATCCTCCTCGGTCACCCCCCCGGCCCCCACGAGCGCCGCCACGACCTGCGGGTCGGCGTGGTCCTCGGCGCAGCCGGAGCGGCGGCGCTGATCGAGGAGCGCTTCGGGTTCGCGGTCATCGACTGGTACGGGATGACCGAGGCGGGCATGGGCACCTACACCCGGCTGGGCGAGGAGCGGCGGCCCGGTTCGGCGGGGCGCCGCTTCCCCGACTCGACGATGACCATCCTGCGCGACGACGGCACCGAGGCCGAACCGGGCGAGGTGGGGGAGGTCGGCTTCCGGCTGGGCACGATCACCTTCGACGGCTACCTCAAGGACGAGGAGGCCACGCGGTCGGCGGTCGACGGCCAGTTCTTCCGCACCGGTGACCTCGGCTACTTCGACCCCGAGGGCTACTTCTTCTTCGTCGACCGCAAGAAGGACATCGTCAGGCGGGGAGGCGAGAACATCTCCTCCATCGAGATCGAGACGGTCATGCGCGCCTTCCCCGGTGTCGGGGACGCCGCCATCGTCGGTAAGCCGGATCCGGTGCTGGGCGAGCGCGTGGTGGCCTTCGTCGTCCCGGGGACCGAGGGCCGACCCGACCCGGCCGAGGTGCAGGCCCACGTGGCGGCGCACCTGGCCCATTTCAAGGTCCCCGAGGAGATCCTCTTCATCGACGAGCTGCCCCGCACCGCGACGGGCAAGGTCATCAAGAAGCAGCTGCGCGAGCAGCTGCCCCGGGAAGCGGCGAACGCCGGTGGCTGAGGCGGCAACGGACGCGGCACCCGCCGGAGGCCGGGGGCTCGACCGCACGCTTTCCCCGGGGTCGATCGCCATGGTCGGCGCGTCGAACAACGTCGCCGGCATCGGGGGCCAGGTCTTCGCCAACCTGGCCCGTGCCTTCTCCGGGCCGCTGTACCCGGTCCACCCCCGGGATCCCGAGGTGCAGGGCCACCGCGCCTTTTCCTCGGTCACCGAGCTCCCCGAGCCCGTCGACCTGGCGGTGATCGTGGTGCCGGCCGCCGGCGTGCCGGCGGTGATCGGGGAGTGCGCGAGCAGCGGGGTCGGGGGGGCGCTGGTGATCACCTCCGGGTTCGCCGAGGTGGGGCCCGAGGGAGCGGCGCTGCAGGACCAGGTCCGCGCCACCGCGGCCGAGAGCGGGCTGCGGGTGATCGGGCCCAACTGCATCGGGTTCATGAACCTGTTCGGGGGGGTGATGGCCAACTTCGCCCTGCCGCCGACGGCGCCGCTCCCGGCGGCCGGGCCGGTGGCGCTGGTGTCCCAGAGCGGGGGGTTCGGCTCCTACATCACCAACAAGGCCCTCCTGGCCGGTCTGCGGCTGGGTTGGTTCGTCAGCACCGGGAACGAGGTCGACGTCAACATCGCCGGGGTGCTGCGCCACCTCGTCGACCGCGAGGAGACGCGCGTGCTGATGCTGTTCAGCGAGACGCTGCGCGATCCCGACGTCTTCGTCGACGCCGCCTGCCGGGCCGCCGAGCTGGACAAGCCCATCGTGCTGCTCAAGGCGGGGCGGTCGGACGCCGCGGCCAAGGCGGCCATGAGCCACACCGCGTCGATCGTGGGCTCGGCGCGTGTGTTCGACGCCGTGGCCCGCCAGTACGGGGTGTTCGTGGTCGAGACCATGGAGGAGATGCTCGACCTGGGGATGATCTTCCAGGACGGGTGCCGGGTCCGGGGCCGCCGGGTGGGGATCCTCACCACGTCCGGCGGGGCGGGCGTACTGCTGGCCGATGCGTGCACGGCGGCGGGACTGGAGGTACCCGAGGTGCCGGCCGACGAGCAGGAGGCCATGCGCGAGCTGATGCCCACCCCCTTCTACGGCAGCACCGCCAACCCCGTCGACACCACGGCCCAGGTGGTCAGCCATCCGGGGGCGTTCCGCAACGTCTTGTTCTCCGTGGGGGAGAGCCGGGTGCTGGACATGGTGGTGGCGGTCACGTGGGCGGTGCCCGGCCCCGCCACCGACGCCCTCGTCGAGTACTACCAGCAGGGGGAGAAGCCGCTGGCGGTCACGTCCACCGCCTGGCTGGACGAGTTCCAGCAGGCCGGGGTCCCCACCTACACCGACCCGCGGCGGGCGGCCAACGCCCTGGGCGCGGTGGCGGCGCAGTCGCTGCGGGCCTTCCGCCCGGTGGCGCCGTCGGAGTGGAAGCCGGATCCCGACCGGGTGGACCGGGTGGGGCGGCTGCTCGCCGCCGCGGCGGGGCGGCGGGTCCTGCTGGAGTCGACCTCCAAGCAGGTGCTGGCGGCCTACGGCCTGCCCGTGACGCGCGAGGAGATGGTGACCGACGCCGAGGGGGCGGTGGCAGCGGCGGGGCGGATCGGTGGGGCGGTGGCGCTCAAGGTGATGTCCTACGACCTGCCCCACAAGACCGAAGCCGGGGCCATCCGCCTCGGGGTGAGGGGCCCGGACGCGGTTCGCGCCGAGTACGGGGAGCTGCTCGAGGCCGTGCGGCGCCGGGCGCCGGCCGCGGCCATCGAAGGCGTGCTCGTGCAGGAGATGGTGCCGGCGCGCCTCGAGCTCACGTGCGGCGTGCAGCGCGACCCGGTGTTCGGGCCCGTCGTGGCCGTCGGGCTGGGTGGGGTCATGGTCGAGATCCTCAGCGAGGCGGCCCTGCTCCGGCCCCCCTTCGGGCCCGACGAGGCCCGGGCCGCCCTGGCCGGCCTGCTGGGAGGGCGCCTGGTCGGGACGGCCCGGGGCCTCGACGAGGCGGAGCAGGCCGAGCTGGCCCGGGTGATGGTGGCCCTCGGACAGCTGGGCCTCGAGCTCGACGAGGTGGCCGAGGTCGACGTCAACCCTCTCCGGGTGGCGGACGGGGTGGTGCGCGCCGCCGACGCCCTGGTCGTGCTGACCGGCGCTGGCTGAGCCCTTCGCACCTCAGGTGGCCGATTCCTCCCATATATCGGATGCGATGCGCGCCAGTGTGGGGCGCGAGCTGTCCCGAATGGTCTCGTTCCCCGTGTCGGAGTCGGACATCCGGCGCTGGGCGGTGGCGGTGTACCACCCCGAGGAGCCGCCCCGCCTGTTCTGGGACGAGGACCACGCCCGGGCCTCGGTGCACGGGGGCATCGTCGCTCCGGAAGAGTTCAATCCCTTCGCGTGGATGACGGCGGAGCCGGCCGGTCTCCGGCGGGCGCCCGAGGGCGGCATCCACGCCCTCGAGCAGGCCCTCGGCATCCCCGGTCCGCCCGTCCGCTTCCAGCTGAACGGCGGGCTGGAGGCCGAGTACGGGGTGCCCATCCGCCCCGGAGACGTGATCACGTCGGTGACCAGGCTGGCCGGGTACCGCGAGCGCCCCGGCCGCCTCGGCCTCATGCTGTTCGCCGTATCCGAGGCGACGTGGACCAACCAGCGGGACGAGTGGGTCAAAACGTCCCGGAGCACCCTCATCCGCTACTGATGCCCACCACCCCCGACGACCGCGCCGGTGCCGATCCACCGGGTCCCCGGCCGGGCGACCCGATTCCCCCCTTCTCGCGCACCACCGGCTTCGACCTGTGGAACCGCTACGCGGCGGTGAACGACGAGTTCGTTCCCATCCACATGGACGACGAGGCGGGGCGGGAGGCCGGCTTCCCGGGCGCGTTCGGCATGGGCAACCTGCAGTGGTCCTTGCTGCACAGCCTCCTGCGCCAGTGGCTGGGGGACAGGGGCCGCATCGTCCGCGTCGCCTGCCAGTTCCGGGCCCCCAACCTCAAGGGCCGCACCGTCACCGCCGCCGGGCGGATAACGCAGGTGCGCCGGGACGGAGACGAGCTCCTCGTCGACCTCGAGGTCTGGACGGTCGACGACGAGGGGGCGGCCCTGGCGCCCGGGACGGCAACGGTCGCGCTGCGTGCCGGGCGGGAGAAAGCCGGTTCCTGACCGGGTACTGTCGACGAACCCCGGGCCTCCCGCCGGGCCCGGCGCGGATCACTCGGACCGGAACCAGTCGGACAGACAGGAGCGTTTCAGCGTGGCCACAGCCATGATCGACACCGACCGCGACTACCACCTGTGGATCGGTGGCGAGCCGGTCAAGGGGTCGAACGGCACCTACGAGATCGTGAACCCGGCCACCGAGGAGGTGGTGGGCCTGGCCCCCGAGGCGTCCGCCGACGACGCCAAGGCCGCCGCCGCATCGGCCGCCGCCGCCTTCCCGGCCTGGTCGCAGACCACGCCGGAGGAGCGGGCGGCGCTGCTCAACCGGGCGGCCGACCTGGTGACCGAGCACTACGCCGAGCTGGTCCCTCTCGTGCAGGCCGAGACGGGTTCGACGATGCAGCTGGCCCAGATGGCCCAGGTCGGCGGCACCATCGCCCGGATCCGCCGCTATGCACGCGGCGCCCTGGAGCCCCTCGACGTCGGGTTCACCCCGGTGCCGATCTTCGGCGGGGGCCCGGAGGGCCCGGGGGGCGGGATCGCCAACGCCGCTGCCGTCCGCCTCCCGGTCGGGGTGGTGGCCGCCATCAAGGCCTACAACGTCCCGATGAACAACGTCATGGGCACTCTGGGCCCGGCGCTGGCGACCGGCAACACGGTCGTGGTGAAGCCGGCATCACAGGACCCGCTCGGGGTGATCAGGCTGGTCGAGCTGTTCAACGAGGCCGGCTTCCCCCCCGGGGTGGTCAACCTGATCGTGGGGTCGAGCCCGGAGTCGTCCCAGGCGCTGGTGGCCTCGCCCGACGTCGACATGGTCAGCTTCACCGGCAGCACCGAGGTGGGCCTGCGCATAGCCGAGGCCGCCGCCCGCGACCTGAAGCGGGTGCTGATGGAGCTGGGGGGCAAGGGCGCCAGCGTGGTGTTCGAGGGTGCCGACCTGGACCGGGCCGCTCAGGGCACCGCCAGCACCTTCACCTATCACGCCGGCCAGATCTGCACCGCCCCCACCCGGCTGATCGCCCAGCGCAGCGTGTACGACGAAGTGGTCGCCAAGGTGGCCGAGATAGCCCGGGTGGTGAAGGTCGGGGATCCGACCGATCCCGCCACCGTGGTCGGCCCGATGATCAGCGGCGCCCACCGCGACCGCGTGGTCGGCTACATCCGCTCGGGCACGGCCGAGGGCGCCACGGTCGTCGCCGGCGGGGCCGATGCTCCGCTCGACCGCGGCTACTTCGTGCAGCCGACGCTCATCGCTGACTGCCGGCCGGGGATGAAGGCGGTGCAGGAGGAGATCTTCGGACCGGTCGTGGTGGCGATGCCCTTCGACGACGAGGAGGAGGGGATCGCCATCGCCAACGGGACCGAGTTCGGGCTCTACAGCTACGTGTGGACGGGGGACACGGCCCAGGGTCTGCGGGTGGCCCGCCGCATCCGGGCCGGCAACATCGGCATCAACACCGTGGCCCGGCACATGGAGACGCCGTTCGGCGGGTTCAAGAAGAGCGGCATCGGCCGGGACGGTGGCTCCTACGGGCTGCTCGCCTACACCGAGCTGCAGGCCCAGGTGTGGCCGGGCTGATGGGACGCCTGGACGGGAAGGTCGCCTTCATCACCGGGGCGGCGCGCGGTCAGGGGCGCGCCCATGCCGTACGGATGGCGCAGGAGGGCGCCGACGTGATCGCGGTGGACATCTGCGCCCAGATCGGGTCGGTCGGGTACCCCATGGCGACGCCCGAGGACCTCCGGGAGACAGAGGCCCTGGTCGAGAAGGAGGGCCGCCGGGTCGTGGCCCGCCAGGCCGACGTACGCGACCAGGACGGCCTGCGGGCCGCCTTCGAGGCGGGCACGGCCGAGCTGGGGCCGTGCCAGATCGTCGTGGCCAACGCCGGGATCCACCCGGTCGGCACCTTCGGCGCCGCCGCCCCGCAGGGGTGGCGGGATGCCGTCGACGTGATCCTCACCGGGACGTGGAACACCCTGCAGGTCTCGGTCCCCCAGATGGTCGACGCGGGCGGGGGATCGATCATCATCATCAGCTCGTCCAACGGGCTCAAGGGCCACACCGACGGATCCGGTGGCTGGGACGGCTACACCGCCGCCAAGCACGGCGTGGTGGGCCTGATGCGGGCGTACGCGTGGCTGCTCGGGCCCAAGAGCATCCGGGTGAACAGCGTCCACCCCTCGGGCGTGCCGACGGGGATGACGATGAACCAGCTCTTCGCCGACTACGTCACGCAGTTCCCCCAGCACCTGCCCCGGCTGCAGAACGCCATGCCGGTGGAGTGGATCGACCCCGAGGACATCGCCAACGCCGTGGCCTGGCTGGCGTCCGACGAGGCCCGCTACGTGTCCGGCGTCACGCTCTCCGTGGACGCCGGGTCCAACATCCTCTGACGGCTCAGAGAGACGGGAGGACCTCGGCCGCGAACCAGCGGAGGTAGTCGAGGTACTCGTCGGCCGAGCCGGTGCGCGCCAGAGGTATCGGCGTGCGGGTGATGCCCATGGCCGACAGGGCGGAGAAGCCCTCGAGCAGCCGGTCGCGCTGGGCGCCCAGCCGGGCCGCCGACGCCCCCTTGAAGTCGAGGCCGAAGACCTCGGGGTCGGGGAAGCCGAGCCAGCACAGCTCGAAGGTCTTCTCCTTGCCCCGGTACTCGGGCTGCTCCCGGATGTAGTCGAGCAGCGGGGGGATCTCGTCCACGGTGAAGTCGGTCGGGTTGGGCTGCCATCCCTCGTGGCGGGCGGCCCGGCGCAGCGCCGCCTTGGAGTTGCCGCCGACGTAGATGGGAGGCCGGGGCTGCTGCAGGGGCTTCGGGTCGAAGGCCAGCCCCTCGATGGTGAAGAAACGGCCCCGGTACACCGGCTCCTCCGCCGACCACAGCTCCTTGATGGCTTCGAGCATCTCGTCGGCGATGGCGCCCCGGTCCGCGAAGGACACTCCCAGGACCTCGAACTCCTGGACGGCGTGACCCACGCCCACCGAGACGTCCACCCGTCCGCCCGAGAGGACGTCGAGGGTGGACAGAGCCTTGGCCAGCGCGAGGGGGTGGTGGTAGGGCAGGACCAGGACCGAGGCGTCAACGCGCACCCGGCGGGTCGCGCCGGCCACGAAGGCCAGCACGGTGAGGGCGTGGGTCCAGTAGCGACCGAGGCGGGGCACCTCCCAGTACGGCATGGCGAAGTGCTCCGAGGTGGTGATCGCATGGAAGCCCAGCTCGTCGATGACGGCGGCTATGCGCTGGTGCTCCGGAGCCTCCAGCCCGGTCATCCATTCCGGAGAGCCGGGGAGGTGGTTGTTCCCCGGCAGCCCCACCTGGATCTTCACGAGGCGACCTGCACCGCCGCAGCCTATCCACGCCCTCCGCTCCCGACCGGCCGGCGGGGCCGGATGTACCGTGGGCCATGGCCGCTCTTGACGAGGAACTGCCGGCGCGCATCCGGCGTCTGGAGGACCTGGAGGCCATCCGCCAGGTGTTCGTCGACTACGGCCACCATCTCGACCGCGGGGATCTCGAGGCCTACGCCGAGCTGTTCGCCGAGGACGGGGAGGTGCTCCTCGGACCGATGGGCCGGGCCCGGGGACGGGCGGAGATCCGCGAGCTGATGGGCCGCGCCACCGCCGCCAGCGCCGGGCGCAGCTGGCACCTGGTCACCAACCCGATCATCGAGCTCGACGGGGACCGGGCCACGGCGGAGGTCATGTGGACCGTCGTGATGCGGGGTGAGGACGGAAAGGCGGTCCTCGGCATGTTGGGCCGCCATCGCGACGTACTGGTGCGGCGCGACGGGCGCTGGCTGTTCCTGCGCCGGGAAGGCCACATCGACGTCCCTTCGCGCTACCCGGGTGGAGCGGCGGGGCAGAAGGCCGGGAACTGACGCGACCCGGCCGGCCGTGGGCCGGCCGGCGGCAAGGGAGAGGTCATGCGAGGAATCGTGTGGACGGGGCAGCTGGAGGTCCATGACGACGTCGAGGTCCGCCCGCCCGGGGACCGGGAGGTCACGGTCCGGATCATGCGGGCCGGGCTGTGCCACAGCGACGTCTCGGTCCTCAACGGGACCATCCCGTTCCCCACTCCCGTGGTCCTCGGCCACGAGGGGGCCGGGATCGTGGAGGAGATCGGCGCCGCGGTCACCAGTGTGAAGCCCGGGGACCATGTCGTGCTCACCACCCTGGGGAACTGCGGGCAGTGCGCCGCCTGTGACCGCGGCCTGCCGACCCACTGCCGGAACTCGGTCGGCGGCGGGGCGGGTGCGGGCCGGTTCCGCGTGGGAGGCGCCGACGCCTTCCAGTTCGCCAACGCCGGCGTGTTCAGTGAGCGCACCGTCGTATGGGAGACCCAGTGCGTGGTGATCGACGAGCGGGTGCCCCTGGACTCGGCGTGCCTGATCGGCTGCGCCGTCCTGACCGGAACCGGTGCGGTGCTCAACCGGGCGCGGGTCCAGCCCGGACAGACCGTGGCCGTGATCGGCGCGG
>DASUHN010000192.1 GCA_036273495.1 Acidimicrobiales bacterium
CCGTTGCTCAGGCGGAACACCTCCTGCACCTGCTCGGGGATGGCGCCCGAGTGCGACATCTCCTGGTAGGCGCCCTGGGCCGCCGCCGCCGCGACCAGCAGCACCGCCGTCCCCGCCGCTCCGACCGTGAACGCCGGCGCCCACGGGTCCCCGGTGGCCTCGTCGGCCCGCCGGAGCTGGGTCGCCACCCCGCCGGCGAACAGTCCCAGGAACACCACCGCCACCGCCGCCAGGGCCACGCTCACCTGAAGCGAGTGGTAGTGGTGCAGGACGTAGATCTCCACGGCGAAGCCGCCCGAATCGGAACCCGGCGACCCGTGGGCCGTCGCCAGAGACGCGGCGAGGG
Source organism: Acidimicrobiales bacterium (assembly GCA_036273495.1). Taxonomy (NCBI): domain Bacteria; kingdom Bacillati; phylum Actinomycetota; class Acidimicrobiia; order Acidimicrobiales; species Acidimicrobiales bacterium. The sequence goes on from DASUHN010000192.1 coordinate 347, forward strand.
CCAGCACGAAGACGAGCCCGAACGAGCCGGTGAGGCGGCGGCCGGTGGCGCTCAACGGGCCGACCTCAGCGCCGGGGGTCCACCAGGGCCCCGTCGACCAGTTCCTTGAACCGCTCCAGCTCCTCGGCCGGCGCCACGATGGCGTCGACGGCGTCGCGCCGGGCCAGGTGGGACCGGGCATAGAGGCGCGCCACCAGGGCCTTCCGGTTCCCTCCGTCGAGCTGCCGCTCCCGCCCCGCCTGCTCCAGCAGCAGAGCCGCGGCGTAGACGTCGACCATGTGCTGCGCCAGCGGGAACAGGCGGGCCTCGCCGACGACCGGGTCCAGGCGCTCCCAGCGGGAGATGGCCTCCTCCAGCCCGGCGACGGCGGCCGCGACCAGCTCGGTGGTGACCGGGTCGTCCGCCGGCGCCGCTCCGAGGGCGTCGCGTACCCGCGTCAGGAACGGCAGATGTGCCTGCTCCTTCTGCATGGCCCGGCGCACGTCGAGGCAGAGGATGTTGTCGGGGCCCTCCCAGATGGTGTTGACCTGGGCGTCGCGGAGGATCCGCGCCACCGGCCACTGCTCGATGTACCCGTTGCCACCGTGGACCTCGATGGCGTCGCTGGCGGCGGTGATGCCGAGGCGGGCGGCGCGCAGCTTGATCAGCGGCGCCCCCAGCCGCAGGCGCGGACCCAGGTAGCCGTCGAACACCAGCGCCTGCGCCGCCTCCACCTCGACGATCAGCTCGGCCAGCTTGCGCTGGGCCAGAGGCTGGTCGACGAGGGTGGCGCCGAAGGCCTCGCGCGCCCGGGCGTAGCAGAGCGACTCGACGAGCGACCTGCGGGCGCAGCCCAGCCCCATCATGGCGATGCCGAGACGGGCGCCGTTGGTCAGCTCCATCATGCGGGCCAGGCCGCGGCCGTCTCCGGGCGCGGTGGCCCGGTCCGGGGACGGCGCGGACGGAGACGACGGTCCCGGCGCCAGCAGGAACGCCTCGGCGTCGACGAACTCGACCTCGGCGGACGCCACCGCCTTGGTGCCCAGCTTGTCCTTGAGGCGGCGGATGCGCATGCCGTTGCGCGACCCGTCCCGCCGCTCCCACAGCACCAGGAACGGGGCTATCCCCCGCGTCCCGTCGGGCGCGCCCTCCGGCTTGGCCAGCACGACGAAGGCCGAGCCGTTGGCGTTGGACGCGAACCACTTGAAGCCGTTGAGGAGCCAGGCGTCACCGGCGGGGGTGGCCGTGGTCTCGAGGGCGGCCAGGTCCGAGCCCCCGGTGCGCTCGGTGAGCATCTGGGCGGCCTCGCCCCCGAGGTCGTTGCCGCCCACCAGCTCCCGGACCCGGGCCTTGATCTCGTCCGGCGCGAACTCCTCGGCCAGCCGGACCACCATGTCCCCGCCGGTCCCGAGGGCGCAGGTCATCCCGATCTCGGCCTGGTTGAGCAGATAGCTCCACGCCGCCGCCAACGGGGCCGGGTTCACGCCGGCGGCGCGGGCCTCCTCCCGGAACGCCGGAGAGGAGAAGCTGTTGTCCAACAGCTCCCGCTTCGACCGGGCGAAGCTGTCCGGCACGACCACCCGGCTCACGTCGCGCCCCCAGCGGTCGTACTTCTCCAGCTGGGGCGGGTTGCGGTCGGTCTCCTCCGCCCGCTCCGCCACCGGACCGCCCATCAGCGCCCCCAGCGCCTCCAGGCGGGGGCCGGCCCAGTCCATCCCCGCCGCCCCCAGGTGCGCCCGCATCAGGAACTGGAGCGTCGGGTCACAGCTGTACCAGTTGAGGCCGACGGCGCCCTGGTAGCGGCCGGTGTCGTAGCGGCGGGCCTTGTCCGGGCCCCCGAACGGAAGCCGGTCGAAGGGTTCGGAGAGGGGATCGGGCACGGCGGAGAGCCTACGGTCCGGCGCCGGCGCCCTACGCCGAGGTCTCGACCCAGACGGCGGCCGCCGTCGAGCGGCTGAGCGCGACCTGGCGCCCGTCCACGCTGACCACCACCACCCCGGGATCCCCCGTGCCCCCCTCGACGGCCAGGCGGGCGCCGGGCACCACGCCCTCGCTGTCCAGCAGCCCCAGCACCTGGGGGGAGTCGTGCTCGGCCAGCTCCGAGATCCGCGCCACCCGGGCCGGCGCGCCCGGCCTCAGCGCCACCAGGCTGACCAGGTCGCGCCGGTCCTGGAGGGCGCCGGGGATCTGGTTGCCGTGCGGGCACGTGGCGGGCTGGCCCAGCTTCTCGTACAGGCGCTGGAGGACCACGTCGGACAGCGAGTGGGCCACCCGCTCCGCCTCGGCGTCGGCGGTGACCCAGTCGAAGCCGAGCTCCTCGGTCAACCAGCACTCGACGACCCGGTGCCGGCGCACCACCGCGGTGGCGGCCCGCTCCCCCTCCTCGGTGAACGCGACCGTCCTGCCGGGGCCCACCGTCACCAGGCCGTCTCGTACCAGCCGCTGCAGGCCCACGCTCACGGTCGGGGCGCTGACCCCCATCCACTCCGCCAGCCGCCCGGGGCGCACCTCCTGGCCCTCGTGGGACAGGTAGTAGATCGCCTCGAGGTAGCGCGCCGCTGCGGGCGAAGGTGCCGGGTGCCCGCCCCCCGTCCTCTCGTCCCCGAACGCCACGTCATCCTTGGGCCCGTCATCCTTGGGCCCGTCGTCCTTGGGCCCGTCGTCCTTGGGGGCGTCATTCCCGGCGCCAGCAACCTTAGCCACGGCTAAGTCGGCCATACGCCCATACTAATCCAGGGCCCGGGGGATGCAGAGATGCCAGGGGGCGTAGCGTTTCGGCCCGATGACCGCGACCGAGGATGCCGCTGCATTGGGCGAGCACCCGGTCGACGCCCTGCGCCGCAACGGCTACTCCCGCTACCGGGCCTTCGACAGGGAGGAATGGGCGGCCCTGCGGGCCGCCACCCCGCTCCCCCTGACCGAGGACGACCTCGACCGGCTGCGGGGCCTCAACGAGGCGGTCGACCTCCAGGAGGTCACCGATGTCTACCTCCCGCTGTCCCGCCTCCTCAACCTCTACGTCGGTGCCACCCAGAAGCTCCACCAGGCGGCCAACACCTTCCTCGGCCACCCGGCGCTGAAGGTGCCGTACGTCATCGGGATCGCCGGGAGCGTGGCCGTCGGCAAGAGCACCACCGCCCGCATCCTGCAGGCCCTACTCGACCGGTGGCCCGACCACCCCAAGGTGGACCTGGTCACGACCGACGGCTTCCTGCATCCCAACCGGGTCCTCGAGGAGCGGGGCCTCATGGACCGCAAGGGCTTCCCCGAGAGCTACGACCAGCGCCGGCTCGTCGATTTCATGCTGGCGGTCAAGTCCGGGGCGCCCGAGGTGGCCGCCCCCGTCTACTCCCACCAGGCCTACGACATCATCCCCGGAGAGTCCCAGGTGGTGCGCCGGCCCGACATCGTGATCGTCGAGGGCCTCAACGTGCTGCAGGGACCGCCCGAGCGCGGCGGCTCGGTGCGGCTGTTCGTCTCGGACTTCTTCGACTTCTCGATCTACGTCGACGCCGAGGAGTCCGACATCGAGAAGTGGTACGTGGAGCGGTTCTTCACCCTGCGCGACACCGTGTTCCGCGACCCGCACTCGTTCTTCCACCGCTTCGCCTCGCTCGACACCGAGCAGGCGGTGGCGACCGCTCGGGGCATCTGGGGCTCGATCAACGCCGTGAACCTGCGGGAGAACGTCCTCCCGACGCGCGAGCGCGCCCACCTCATCCTGGAGAAGGCGGCGGACCACGCCGTCCACCGGGTCCACCTCCGCAAGCTCTAGGACGCCGCCCGCCGCAATGACTCAGTAGCGGGCCAGCTCCCGGGCGGCGTCGCGGATGCCCGCCACCTGCGGGAGCACTGCGTCCTCCAGCACCGGGGCGTACGGCACGTGGCAGTCCAGAGCGGCGTGTCGGCGCACGGGCGCGTCGAGGTGCTCGAAGCACGAATCGGCCACGAAGGCGGCCACCTCGGCGCCGAACCCGCACGTGTAGACGTCCTCGTGGACGACGAGGGCCCGGGACGTGCGCGCCACTGAGCCCGCCACCGCGTCGCGGTCCCACGGCACGATCGTGCGCAGGTCGAGCACCTCGGCCTCGACACCCTCGCCGGCCAGCTCCTCCGCCGCCAGCAGCGAGCGCTGCACGGTGGCGCCGTAGGTCACGATCGTGAGGTCCCGCCCGGGCCGGCGCACGGCCGCCTCCCCGAACGGGACGACGTGGTCGGGACCGGTCTGCGGATCGCGGGCGTAGGGCTGGCGGAGAAGGTGCTTGTGCTCGAGGAACAGCACCGGGTCGTCGCACGACAGGGCGTAGCGCAGGAGGCCGGCGGCGTCGGCGGCGCGTGAGGGGAATGCCACGAGGAGACCGGGGATGTGGGCGAAGATCGACTCCCCGCACTGCGAGTGCCAGATGGCCCCGCCGCGGAGGTAGCCGCCGATGGGCACCCTCATCACCATCGGGCAGCGGAAGGCGCCGTTCGAGCGCCACCGGAGCGTGGCCGCCTCGCTGCGGATCTGCTGCATGGCCGGCCAGATGTAGTCGAAGAACTGGATCTCGGGGACGGGCTTGAGCCCCCGCACCGCCTGGCCCACCGCGCGGCCGGCGATGTTGGCCTCGGCCAGCGGGGTGTTGTAGCAGCGGGCGGCACCGAAGGCCCGCTGCAGCCCGGCGGTGAGACCGAACACCCCGCCCTTGCCCTCGACCCGGGTCAGGACGTCCTCGGGGGCGTCGGCCACGTCCTCCCCGAACACCCGGATCCGCTCGTCGGCCGCCATCCGCTCGTGGAGGGTGAGGCGGATGGCCTCACCCATGGTGATCGGGGCGTCGGCCGCGACCTCGACTCCGGCTTCGGTGGCCGGCGCCGGGGCGCCCCGAGGCGGCAGCACGTACACGTTGCCGGTCACCCCGGCCGGGTCGGGAACGGCGGCGGCCAGCGCCCGGGCCGCCTCCTCGGCCACCACCCGGCGGGCCTCGTCGCGTATGGCCTGGGCCTCCTCGGCGCTGGTCACCCCGCCGGCCACCAGCTCCTCGGCGAACACCGTGATCGGGTCGTGGGCCGCCTCCGCCGCCAGGTCCTCGGGCAGGCGGTACTTGCTCTGGGTGTCGGCGGCGGAGTGGGAGTACGGGCGGGTCACCCGGGCGCGCAGCAGCACCGGGCCGACCCCGGCCCGGACCAGGTCGACGGCGCGGGCGGCCTCGGTCCTGCTCTCGAAGTAGTCGCAGCCGTCGACGTCCAGGACGTACAGGCCGCGGAACCCGCTCACCAGCTCCGAGATCGGCGCCGGAGCCTGGTCCGACGAGCGCACCGAGATGGCCCAGCCGTTGTCGGCGACCACGTACAGCACCGGCAGGTGCAGCCGGCAGGCGGTGTTGAGGCTCTCCCAGAACTCCCCTTCGGAGGTGGCCCCCTCCCCGAGCGACACGTAGGTCAGCTCGTCCCCGTGGGCCCCGCACCCTGGCAGGTCCCGCCCGACGATGTAGCGGGCGGCCTCGGCGCAGCCCACCGCCGGCAGGCACTGGCTCCCGGTGGGGCTGGACTGGCTGACGATGTTGAGATCGGCAGAGCCCCAGTGCGACGGCATCTGGCGCCCCCCGGAGGCGGGGTCGTCGGCCGAGCCGACGGCCTGGAGGAGCACCTGGTAGGGGGTGACCCCGAGGGCCAGGACCAGGGCCTGGTCCCGGTAGTACGGGAAGAACCAGTCGTAGCCGGGGCGGAGGCTGCGGGCCAGCGCCACCCCGAGCGCCTCGTGGCCGGCCCCGGAGATCTGGAAGAACGCCCGGCTCTGCTTCTGGAGGGTGATCTCGCGGTCGTCGATGGCCCGGGACAGGCAGGCGGTGCGGTAGTCCTCGAGAAGCTCCCCGTCCGGCAGGCCCCGGTGCTCCGCCGGGCGGAGCGGTCTGCCCTCGGCTGCGGAGGCGGCTTCGGCTATCCGTCCATGGTGCCACCACGGAGGCGGTAGATGGCGGTATGAGCGGCGCGCATCGCCACCTGCCCGTCCGCCACCCACACCACGTCGAGCACCACGAACTGGTGACCCTTGCGCTCGTAGCGGTCCGCCACCCGCGCCCGGGTCTCGACCACGGCGCCGTCGGTCACGCTGTCGAAGTTGGTCACCGCCGAGCCGACGTGGATCCACGGGCCCAGCACCACGCTGGCGGTGAGCACGCCGTTGGCGGCCAGGATGAGACGGCCGGGGTGGGCCAGGCCCATCTCGGTGTAGGCGGGGAGATCGTCCTGGAGCAGCTCGAGCAGCGGCCTGGCCTGGCCGGCGTGGGCCGCGGACCAGAGGGTGGCCAGGGCCGTTCCCGGCGCCAACGAGGTCTCGTCCGCCGCCGGGCGCCGCTGCGGATCGGGCGCCTCCACGACCGGGTAGGCGGCCGGGTCCGGCGCCGG
>DASUHN010000193.1 GCA_036273495.1 Acidimicrobiales bacterium
GGCCGCGGCCCGGCCTCCGGACTCGGCCGTCCACGCCCCGACCAGGTCGAGCAGCGCCCGCACGGTGTCGTCCTCGGGGAGCGCGGCCCCCGGCCCCCCGGGGGGCGCCATCCCGTCCGACCCGCCGGCGCCGACGGTCACCTCGGCGCGCGGGAAGTCCCCGCCCTCCGGCTGGTAGGTCGCGACCGGGTAGTCCGGCTCCCATGCCTGCAGGGCCAGCGGGACCTCCACCATCGGCCGGGGGACGGCGCGGTCGGCGGACAGGTCCTCACCCCGGACGACCCGCTCCTGGGCCACCACCGCCGCCAGGGGGGGATCGGTCAGATGGGGGGCCAGCTCGGCCCACGAATGAGTGGACGCCGCCACCTCGGCCAGGGGTCCGGGGGCAAAGCGGCCTCTCCCCGGCGCCACCGACCTTCCCGCCCACGGCCCGGGGGCCTCGAGGGCCAGGCGGTAGTCGGCGTGGGCGGCCGCCGGCCACAGCTGGCGGCCCCGCTCGATGGCCGCCCGGCACCGCCGGGCCAGCTCCTCCACCCCGTCCCAGTCCCCGTCCAGGCAGAGGCCGTTTACGGTCCCGACCAGCTCGTCCACATCCCCCCGCTCGACGGCGGCGGCGAGGTCGGACCTCACCCCGGTCTCACACCAGGGGCCAGGGATAGGGCCGGCGCTCGGGGTGGGGGGCGGGCAGCTCGGGGTGCCGCAGGACGGCGCGGGCCCGGCGCACCAGGGCGTCGGGCTCTCCGTCGTCGAGGAGCCGGCTCACCCGTTCGGGCACCCCGGCCGCCACCCGTTCGATGTCGGCGAGCAGGTGGTCCGGCACCGGCTCTCCGGCGAAGTCCCAGATCACGGTGCGCAGCTTCGGCTCGACGTGGAACGACAGCCCGTTGTCGATGGCCCAGATCCGCCCGTCCCCGTCGAGGAGGCAGTGGCCGCTCTTGCGGTCGGCGTTGTTGAGCAGCAGGTCGAGCACGCCGATGACCCGCAGCTGGTCGTGGTGGGCGGGGTTCTCCATCAGCGTGAAGTAGTGCTCGGAGAAGTCGGCGTCGACGAAGCGCTGCAGCGATCCCGGCCCGAGGGGGGCGTCCTGGCGCAGCACCGTCTCGGGGACCACGCCCCAGCCGAGCAGCTCCGACAGCTCCCACGCCGCCGCCTCGCGCTGGTAGACGCCGTGGGGGAAGTCCCACAGCGGCCGCTCGCCGCGCCCGGGCTTGTAGATGGCGCCGAGCTCGGTGCCGTCGCGGCAGACCGAGACCAGGAAGGTGTTGTTCGAGCTCCACGGCATGCGGCCCTGGATCTCGATCTCCCCCTCGGACAGGACCCCGAGCGCGGCGTTCTTCACAGCCCGGGGGGGCGGTTCCCGTTGGTGCGGGGGCACGCGTGGCCGGCCGGGTCCAGGGGATAGCCGCAGAGAGGGCAGGGGGGCCGACCCGACTGCACCAGCTGAACGCCGCGAATGGCCAGCGCCGCCACCTGCTCGACCGTGGCGGAGAGCCGGGCCACCGCTCCCACGTCGTCCTCCGCCACCGCCTCCTCGGCCACGAGCACGAAGCTGTTCTCCTCCTGCTCGTAGCTCACGCCCAGGGTGCCGATGACCCACGACGGCTCGGCCGGCTCCTCCAGCTCGAGGTCGGTGGGCAGGTCCCCGGGCCGGCCCACCTCCTCGAGGAGCTCGCCCAGGTACTGGGCCAGCGCCGCCACCTGGGCCTTCTCGAGCTTGAGGGTCACCCGGTCGGCGCCCCGGCTGGCCTGCAGCAGGAACACGCGCTGGCCCGGCGGCCCGACCGTCCCGACGGTAAGCCGGTCCACGCTCTCGAGGTCGTACGAGTCACTCATGACGGGGCCAGCTCGCGCAGGTCCCCGAGCGAGTTGACGGTGAGAACCGTCGGCCCGCCCGGGCCGTACAGCACCGCCGAGACCGAGCACGGGCTGATCACGATCCGCTGGAACAGGTCGAGGTGGATGGAGAGGGAGTCGGCCACCGCCGCCTTGATCGGGTCGGCGTGCGACACCGCCACGATGCGGCCGCCGGGGTGGGCGGCGGCCAGCCGGCGCAGGGTGTCGGTGACGCGGGCGTGCATCTCGACGAACGACTCCCCCTCGGGGAAGCGGAACCCGCTGGGCCAGCGTTGGACCGTGCGCCACTCCGGCTTCTTGGCCAGGACCTTGAGCTCCCCTCCGGTCCAGTCCCCGAAGTCGCACTCCAGCAGGCCGCGCTCGGTCTTGACCCGGAGGCCGGCCCGGGCGGCGATCGGGGCCGCCGTCTCCCGCGTCCGCTCCAACGGCGAGGCGTACACGGCGTCGACCTTCCCCAGCCCGGCCAGTCGCTCGGCCACCGCCTCGGCCTGGGCCCGGCCCTCGTCGGACAGGTGCAGGCCGCGCGCCCGGCCGGGGAGCAC
>DASUHN010000194.1 GCA_036273495.1 Acidimicrobiales bacterium
GGGCTCGGCCAAACGGATCACCGCCGTGTGCCCGTACTTCGGCTACTCCCGCCAGGACCGCAAGGCGTCGGGGCGGGAGCCGATCACCGCCCGGCTGGTGTCGGACATGCTCCGCACGGCGGGAGCGCAGCGGATCGTGTCGGTCGACCTGCACTCCGGCCAGATCCAGGGCTTCTTCGAGGGCCCCTTCGACCACCTGCGGGCCATGCCCCTTCTCCTCGACTACATCCGGGACAACGTCGGCGCCGACCCGGTCATGGTGGCGCCCGACGCCGGCCGGGTGCGGGTGGCGGAGCAGTTCGGCCAGCACCTCGACGCCGACATCGCCTTCGTCCACAAGCGGCGGGAGACCAACGCGGCCAACGAGGTGCAGGCCCGCAGCGTGGCCGGCTCGGTCAAGGGCAAGCCCTGCATCCTCATCGACGACATGATCGACACCGCCGGGACCATGTGCGCCGCCGCCGAGCTCCTGGTGGCCCACGGCGCCACCGACGTGTGGGCCATGGCCACCCACGGCATCCTCTCCGACCCCGCCATCGACCGGCTCAAGAACGCCCCGATCTCCCGGGTGGTCGTCACCAACACCCTGCCCATGCCCCAGGACCGGATCTTCGACAAGCTCGAGGTCCTGTCGATCTCCTCCATCGTGGCCGCCGCCATCGACGCCATCTTCGAGGACACCTCGGTCTCGGAGATATTCGGCGGTGAGAACCAGGCCTGAACCAGGCCTGAACGGCCGCCGCATATTTATGCACGGCGCTGAAATCGGAATCGGTGAAACACGACCAGGGGGCCGGGTAGGGCCAGGGGATAGAATCCCAGGGTTCTGGTTCCCAAGTCGTAGCGGAGCGCGCCCCCGATGCCCGAGATCACGATCGTCGCCGACACCGGCCGCAAGCCCGGCACCCGGCCCGCCGCCCGCCTGCGCCGGGAGGGGAAGATCCCGGCCGTCATCTACGGCCACGGCATCGACCCGATCGCCGTGGCCGTCGACGGCCGTGAGCTCCGGACCGCCCTGTCCACCGACGCCGGGGTCAACGCCCTGCTGTCGCTGTCGGTCGACGGCCAGAGCCACCTGACCATGGCCCGGGTCATCCAGCGCCATCCCGTCCGCCACACCGTGATCCACGTCGACTTCCAGGTCGTGCGCCGGGACGAGGTCATGAGCGTGGAGGTCTCCGTCACCCTCGTCGGGGAGGCGGAAGCCGTCCACCGCGGCGACGGGGTCGTGGCCCAGGAGCTGTACGCCCTGACCGTCAAGGCCACCCCCGACCGGATCCCCCACGCCATCGAGGTCGACATCTCCGCCCTCGAGGTGGGCGCCACCATCCGCGTGGGGGACCTGAAGCTGCCCCCGGGCGTCTCGACCGACGTCGATCCCGAGTCCCCCGTGGTGGTCGGCCAGCCCCCGCAGGCGGCGGCGGAGATGGCGGCGGTGGAGATGGAGGCCGCCGAGGAGGCCGCCGCCACGCCCGAGGGCGCCGCCGAGGCCGGCGGGGATGCTGCGGCCGAGGGCGGGGACGCGGCCCAGGGCGCGGAAGCCGGCGGCGGCTCCGAGTCCGAGGCCTAGGCGGCACTGCTCCGTCCCCGGCGGGGGACCCCGGCCGACCTGCTGGCCGTCGGCCTGGGCAACCCCGAGGCCCAATTCGAGCGGACCCGGCACAACCTCGGCGCCGAGGTGGTGGCCCGGCTGGCCGAGCGCCACGGGCAGCGGCTCAAGCTGTCGCGCAACGAGCGCTCGCTCGTGGCCGAGGCCCTGGTCGGCTCCCGCCGGCTGGCCCTCGCCTTCCCGCAGACCTACATGAACGACTCGGGCTGGGCGGTGGTGCGGCTGGTGCGGCGCTACGGCATCGACGACGTCTCCCGGCTGGTCGTGGTGCAGGACGAGCTGGACCTGCCCGTCGGGGTGGTGCGGGTGAAGATGGGCGGCGGGACGGCGGGCCACAACGGGCTCAAGTCGGTGGGGGAGCACCTGCACGAGCGGGGGTTTGCCCGGGTCCGGATCGGGATCGACAAGGCACCGGGCCGGATGACCGGCACCGACTGGGTGCTGCGGGCCCCGGGAAAGGCCGAGCGGGAGCAGCTCGACGTGGCCGTGGAGGTGGCCGCCGACGCGGTGGAGTGCATCCTCGAAGATGGTGTGGACGTGGCGATGAACCGGTTCAACAGCCGATGAGCGCAACCGGCCGGTGAGCACCGTCCTCCGCGCCCTTCCGCCCCTCCTGCGGGAGGTCCCGGCGCTGGCTGCCAACCTGGGCGCGTCGGTCGGCACCCTGGCCGTCCCCGAGCCGGGCCGGGCCATCACCGTCGCCGCCCTGGCCCACCTGACCGAGCGGCGTCCGCTGCTGGTGGCGGTGCCGACCACCGCCGATGCCGAGCGCCTGGTCCACGACCTCGAGATGTTCCTCGGGCCCGAGCAGGTCGACTGGTTCCCCCCGTGGGAGACCCTGCCGTTCGAGCGGGTCAGCCCCGGCGTCGAGACCATGGGCCGCCGGCTGCGCACGATCTGGCGCCTGGCCGAGGGCCGCCCGGCCCGCGTGGTCGTGGCCACGGCCAAGGCCCTGATCCAGCGTCTCGGCCCGGCCGGGCCCCAGCAGGGCCCGATCGTCGTCGAGCGGGGGACCCGGCTGGACGAGCAGGAGCTGGTGGCCCGACTCGTCGGCCTGGGCTACCGCCGGGAGTACCAGGTCGAGCACCGGGGCGAGGTGGCGGTGCGGGGCGGGATCGTCGACGTGTTCCCGTCCACGGCGGACGGGCCCGTGCGCATCGACCTCTGGGGGGACGAGGTCGACCGCCTCACCGACTTCGACGTGTTCGACCAGCGCTCGACGGAGGAGCGCGAGCGGGTCGAGATCTTCGGTTGCCGGGAGGTGCTGCCCGACGACGCCGTCCGGGCCCGGGCCCAGGAGCTGCT
>DASUHN010000195.1 GCA_036273495.1 Acidimicrobiales bacterium
GCGGGAGAGATCGCGGCCGTCTTCTCCGGGATGCGACCGGTGCGGCAGGCCTCTTCGATGCAGGAGGCCGTGGAGCTGGCGGCGGGGGAGGCGCGGCCGGGGGACGCCGTTCTGCTCTCTCCCGGGTGCGCGTCGTTCGACTGGTACGGCTCCTACGCCGAGCGGGGGGACGATTTCGTGGCGGCGCTCCGCCGCCTGACCGGGCCCGAGGCGGCGCAGTGAGCCGGGTGCGGGCGCTGGTCCGGGCCCCGGGGTCGGCCCGGGCCTCCGGGCGGCCGGCGGTGGCTCAGGGGAGCCGCTCCAACGGGTTCGTCCTGCTGCTGTCGCTGACGGTGGCCCTCGACCTGATCGGCCTGGTGATGGTCCTGTCGGCCTCCTCGGTCGAGGCGCTGGCCCGCTACGGCTCGTCCTGGGTGTTCTTCGAGAAGCAGCTCCTGTGGGTGGTCCTCGGGGCGGTGGTGATGGTGCTGACCATGCGCGTCGACTACCAGCGCTGGCGGAAGTGGTCCCTGCCCCTGGTCGCGGGTTCACTGGCACTGCTGTTCGCCGTGCTGGTGCCCCACGTGGGAGTGAGCGTCAGCGGATCGAGCCGGTGGCTGGGATTCGGGAGCTTCCGGGTCCAGCCGTCGGAGCTGGTGAAGCTGGCGCTGGTCGTCTACCTGGCCGACGTGCTCTCCCGCCGGGTGGAGCGGGGCGCGGCGGTGCGCGACGTGCTCGGCGGGGTGCTGGTCGTGTACGTGCTCGCGGCGGCGCTGATCTTCAAGCAGCCGGACATGGGCACGGCGCTGGTCGTATCCGCCATCGTGTTGGGGCTGCTGTTCGCGGCCGGGATGCCGCGCCGGACGATGGCCAAGCTCATGGGCGGGGCGGTGGTCGCCGCCTTCGTGCTCGGCATGGCCGAGCCGTACCGCAAGGCGCGCCTCCTGTCGTTCCTGCACCCGTGGGCGGATCGCTCGTCGACCGGGTACCAGGTCGTGCAGTCACTGGTCGGGCTCGGCTCCGGCGGCGTGGCGGGGGTCGGGCTGGGCGCCAGCCGGGCCAAGTGGGGCTTCCTCCCCAACGCCCACACCGACTTCATCTTCTCGATCGTCGGTGAGGAGCTGGGGCTGGTCGGGGCGGTCCTGGTCGTGGGCCTGTTCGCCGTCTTTGCCCTGGTCGGTCTGCGCGCCGCCAAGAAGGCTCCCGATCCCTTCGGAGCCATGCTGGCCGTGGGCATCTCGGTGTGGATAACCGCCCAGGCCGTGCTCAACATCGGCGCCGTGATCGGCCTCCTCCCCGTCACCGGCGTTCCCCTTCCCCTGGTCTCCTTCGGCGGTTCGTCGCTGACGATCGTCATGGGCGCCATCGGCATCCTCCTCAACATCGCCCGCCAGGAGCGGCGGTGAGGCCGTTCGCGGTGATCGCCGGTGGGGGCACCGGGGGCCACGTGCAGCCGGCTCTGGCGGTGGCCGCCGCGCTGGTTGCCCGGGGCCACGACCCCGCGACCGTCCATTTCGTGGGTTCGGCGCGGGGCATGGAGGCCACGCTCGTGCCCGACGCCGGCTACTCGATCACCCTGCTGCCCGGGCGGGGCATCAGGCGGGGCCGCAGCCTGGAAGCCCGGCTGGCGGCGGCGGCGGCAGTGGTGGGGCTGGCGGCCGCCACCGCCCGCGCCCTCGGACTGCTGCTGCGGCGCCGCCCGGCCGTCGTGCTCGCCGTCGGGGGGTATGCGAGCCTGCCCTGCGCCGTGGCCGCCGTGGTGCTGCGGGTCCCGCTCGTGCTGGCCGAGCAGAACTCGGTCCCGGGGGCCACCAACCGGCTCCTCGGCCGCTTCGCCCGGGCGGCGGCCGTGGCGTTCCCGGGCACCGACCTGCCCCGCGCCGTGGTGACGGGGACGCCGCTGCGGCCGGAGGCGGAGTCCGTCGACCGGAGCACCGAGGGGCGCCGGCGGGCGCGCTCCGGTCTGGGCCTTCCCGACGGCCGCCGGGTGCTCGCGGTGGCCGGCGGGTCGCTCGGCTCGCGCCGCATCAACCAGGCCGCCGTCGACCTGGTGGGGAGCTGGCGTCCGGCGGGACAGGTGGCCGTCCACCATGTGGTCGGCGCCCGGGACTTCCCCGAGATGGGGGAGGCGGTGGACCGGGCGGGGGGACCCGCCGATCCGGCCGTCTGGTACCGGGCCGTCGAGTACGAGAGGCGGATGCCCGACCTGCTGGCGGCGGCCGACCTCATGGTGTGCCGGGCGGGCGGCTCGACGGTCGCCGAGCTGGCCGTAGCCGGAGTTCCCGCCGTGCTCGTCCCGCTGCCCGGCGCGCCCGGTGACCACCAGACGGGCAACGCGCGCGTGCTCTCGGACGTCGGTGCCGCCGTGCTGCTGGCCGACGCCGAGTGCGACGGCGACCGGCTGGCGGGGATCGTCGACGGGCTGCTCTTCGAGGACGCCCGGCTGGCGGCCATGGGGAAGGCGGCGGGTCAGGCGGGCCGGCCCGACGCCGCCCGGTCGGTGGCCGAGCTGGTCGAGCGTTGCGCGGCCGGGGGGTCCCGGGCCGTCCGGGGAGCGCCGCCGCCGTGAGGCCCGACCTCTCCGTGCCGCGGCGGATCCATCTCGTCGGCATCGGCGGGGCGGGGATGTCCGCCATCGCCACCGTGCTGGCGGGCATGGGCCACCGGGTGTCGGGCAGCGACCTCAAGGGCTCCCCGGGCCTGGATCGCCTGCGCGGGCTGGGAATCGAGGTCCACGTGGGCCACGACGCATCGCAGCTCGACTCCGCCGAGCTGGTGGCGATCTCCACCGCCGTCGGGGCCGGGAACCCGGAGGTGGTGGAGGCGCGGCGGCGGGAGATCCCGGTCCTGCGGCGGGCCGACCTGCTGGCCGCCATCACCGGCACCCGCCGGACGATCGCGGTTGCGGGTACGCACGGCAAGACCACCACCTCGTCGATGCTGGCGCTGATCCTTCTCGAAGCGGGGTGGCGCCCCTCGTTCGTCATCGGCGGGGAGCTCAACGAGACCGGGTCGGGGGCGGCGTGGTCGGACGGGCAGTGGCTGGTCGTCGAGGCCGACGAGAGCGACGGCACCTTCCTCGAGCTCGACGCCGAGGTTGCCGTCGTCACGAGCGTGGAGCCCGACCACCTGGACCACTACGGCTCGTTCGAGCACCTGCAGGACGCCTTCCACCGCTTCCTGGCCGGCGCCCGGGGGCCCCGCGTCGCCTTCCGGGACCAGCCCGCGTCGGCGCGTGCCGCCACGGCCAGCGGCGCCACCACGTTCGGCACCAGCCCCGGGGCCGACTACCGCATCGTCGGTCTCGAGCTGACGCGCACCGGATCGACCTTCGAGCTGGCCCACGGGGAGGCGCCGGGCACGCCAGTGGAGCTGTCCGTCCCTGGGGCCCACAACGCCTCCAACGGGGCGGCGGCGGCGGTCACGGCGCTCTGCCTCGGCGTCCCGGCCGAGGCCGTGCGGACCGGGCTGGCGCGCTTCACCGGGGTGGCGCGGCGCTACCAGTTCCGGGGCGAGTGGGGCGGGATCACCTTCATCGACGACTACGCCCACCTGCCGGGAGAGGTCGTGCCGGTCCTCGACGCCGCCCGCCGCGGCGGCTGGAGCCGGGTGGTCTGCGTCTTCCAGCCCCACCGCTTCACGCGCACGGCGGCGCTGGCCCCCGACTTCGGCCACGCCTTCGACGGCGCCGACGTGCTGGTGGTCACCGACGTCTACGGGGCGGGGGAGACGCCGATACCGGGGGTCACCGGGAAGCTGATCGTGGACGCCGTGCTGGACGCCTCGCCGCACCGGCCCGTGGCCTACCTGCCGGGGCGCGCCGAGCTGGCGGCCTACCTCCGCGCCAACCTCCGGCCCGGGGACCTGTGTCTCACCCTGGGAGCGGGTGACCTCACGTCGCTTCCCGACGAGTTGATGGGCCGGCTGGGGTGAGCGCCCTCGAGGACGCCGCCGCCCTCCTCGGCCCCCGCGCCGCCCGCAACCGCCCGCTCGGACCTCTGACCACCTACCGGGTCGGCGGTCCCGCCGCCCTGTTCCTCGAGGCGGCCAACGAGGACGACCTCGACGCGGCGCGCAAGGCCGTGACGGAGTCGGGAGTGGCGGTGATGGTCCTGGGAAAGGGCTCCAACCTCCTCGTGGCGGACGCCGGCTTCCGGGGGCTGGTCGTGACCCTCGGGCCGGAGTTCGCGTCGATAGGCATCTCGGGCCTCACGGCCCGGGCCGGGGCGGCGGCCGGCCTGCCGGTCCTCGCCCGCCGGACGGCGGCGGCCGGTCTGGCCGGACTGGAGTGGGCGGTCGGAGTGCCCGGTTCGGTGGGCGGCGGCGTGCGGATGAACGCGGGAGGGCACGGCTCGGACATGGCCGGCTCGATCGACCGGTGGGCGTTCGTCGACCTCCAGGGCGGGCCGGACGGGGAGCGGGGCGTCTCCGATCTGGCCTACGGCTACCGGCGCTCGAGCGTGGCCGAGGGCCACGTGGTGGTGTGGGCCTCGTTCCCGCTGCGGAGCGGGGACCGGGACCGCTCCGAGGAGGCCATCGCCGAGATCGTGCGGTGGAGGCGGGCCAACCAGCCCGGCGGCCAGAACGCCGGGTCGGTCTTCACCAATCCCGAGGGGGACTCGGCCGGGCGGATAATCGAGGCCTGCGGGCTCAAGGGCCTGCGCCTGGCCTCGGCGGAGGTCTCGGACAAGCACGCCAACTTCATCCAGGCCGACGCCGGTGGCTCGGCCGACGACGTGAGGAGGCTCATCGAGATGGTGCGCGAACGGGTGCGCGCGGACGCGGGCGTCGAGCTCGTGCCCGAGGTGCGGATGGTCGGGTTCGGATGAGAGTC
>DASUHN010000196.1 GCA_036273495.1 Acidimicrobiales bacterium
CTTCTACAAGACCGACAGCCGGCCCCGGCCCAAGGAGGGCGCGTCCTCGGAGTCGAAGAGCTCGTCGTCTGACTCCAAGAGCGCCTCGGGCTCGTCGGACTCCAAGGGCTCGGACTCCAAGAGCTCGGACTCCAAGGGCTCGGACTCCAAGGGCTCGGACTCCAAGGGCTCGGACTCCAAGGGCTCGGACTCCAAGAGCTCCTCGGGCTCGTCCGGCTCGTCCGGGAAGGGCTCGTCGGGCTCCTCCGGGGCCAAGGCCGCCGCCTCCTAGGCACCTGGCCGACCGCCCCGCCGCCGAGATCGCCGTCATCGGCGGCAGCGGGTTCTACGAGCTGCTGGCCGACGGCCGGGCCGTCGACCTGGACACCCCCTACGGCGCCCCCTCGGCGCCGGTGACGGTCGGCCGGATCGGCGGGCGCGAGGTCGCCTTCCTCCCCCGCCACGGCCTGCGCCACGAGATCCCGCCCCACCACATCCCCTACCGGGCCAACCTGTGGGCGCTCCGGGACCTCGGCGTCACCCGGGTCGTGGCCCCGTCGGCGGCGGGGTCGCTGCGCCCCGACGTCCACCCCGGGGAGCTGGTGGTGTGCGACCAGCTGGTCGACCGGACGGCAGGGCGCCCCGACACCTACTTCGAGGGACCGGCGGTGCACCACGTGGCCTTTGCCGATCCGTACTGCCCCGAGCTGCGGGAGGCGGTGCTGCCCGCCGCCCCCGGGCAGGGGGTGACCGCCCACCCGACCGGGACCATGGTGGTGATCCAGGGCCCCCGCTTCTCCACGCGCGCCGAGTCGGCGTGGTACCGCTCAGCGGGCTGGGACGTCATCGGCATGACCCAGTACCCCGAAGCCGTGCTGGCCCGGGAGCTGGGCCTCTGCTACTCGGGCATCGCCCTGGTCACCGACTACGACACCGGCGTCCAAGGCGTGGAGTCGATCGAGGCGGTGACGATGGACGCCGTGTTCCAGGTCCTGCGCGACATGGTCGGCATGGTGCGTTCGGTCCTCGGCGCCGCCATCCCCACCGTCCCGACCCGGCGGGCGTGCGCCTGCGCCTCCGGAGCTCAGCCGGAAGGTGAGCTGTCCCCGTAGGCGCTGGCCGACGGCACGATCCGCGCCCGCCAGGGCCGGGCCCGGTCCCAGTGGTGGCCGACCACCCGCCCCACCCGCAGGGCGTCGAGGAACGCCTGCGGGGAGGCGGCGTCGAAGTCGGGCACCTCGGCGTACGCCGCCCCGAAGGCGCCGGGGACGTGGGCGTCCGAGCCCGCCCCTCCCGGGAGCCCCCAGTGCTCTGCGGTGTCGGCGGCGCGTCGGTTCAGGTGGGACAGCGAGGTCTTGGCGTTTAACACCTCGAGGGCGTCGATGCCCCCGTCGGCCAGCAGACCGTCGAGCACGTCCTCCTTCAGGCAGTGCCGCATCGGGTCGTACGGGTGGGGGACGTACACCACGCCGCCCTGGTCGCGGATGCGCGTGACGGCGTCGGCGGGCTTGACGCCGTGCGGAAGGCGCTCCCGGATGAACAGCCCGATCAGCTCCCCGGCGCTGGTGCGCACCTCCTGGCCCACGACCACCCGGCAGGGCAGTCGGTCCTCGAGGGCCAGCGCCCCGTTGACCGTGTTGTGGTCGGTGATGCACAGCACGTCGATGCCGGCGGCGGCCACGGCCTCCTCCAGCTCCTCCGGCGTGGTCGTGCAGTCCCCCGACCACATGGTGTGGGTGTGCATGTCGACGCGCACCCGGCCGGGGGGCGGCCGCTCCGCCAGGTGGGGATGGTCGGCGGGCTCACTCACCGGAGAGGGATATGCCGTCCACCGCCAGCGTCATGCCGGCGGCGACGCCCGGCAGCCACTCCAGGTCGGCACCGATCTCGATGACCTCGCGCAGCATGCGCTGCAGGGTCGAGGCGATGGTGATCTCCCGCACCGGCTCGGCCAGCTTCCCGTCCCGGATCATCAGCCCCTCGGCCCCGACCGAGAAGTCCCCGCTCACCGGGTTCACCCCCGAGTGCACGCCGCTGATGCTCTGCACGAACAGCCCGTGGTCCACGGCGGCGAGGATCTCGTCCATCGAGCGCGTCCCCGGCTGCAGCGACAGCGCCCGGCACCCCACGCCCGGCCCGCTCTTGAACCCGGCCCGCACCGCGGAGCCGCTCGACCTGGTCCCCGCCCGGCGGGCCGAGTAGCTGTCGTAGAGGAAACGGCTGACGACGCCGGCCTCGATCAGCACGTTGCGCCGGCACGCCAGCCCCTCGGCGTCGTACACCGCCGCTCCGAAGGCGGCGGGATTGGTGGGGTCGTCGACCAGCGCCACGTCCGCCCGTGCCACCTCCTCCCCCAGCCGCTCGGCGAACAGCGACCGGCCCTTCAGCACCGCCTCCCC
>DASUHN010000197.1 GCA_036273495.1 Acidimicrobiales bacterium
GTCGATCCCGCCGCTGGGGGCGCCGACCACGGCAAACCAGTTGGACTTGAGGCCCAGGCGGGCGGCGAA
Organism: Acidimicrobiales bacterium; assembly: GCA_036273495.1. NCBI lineage: Bacteria > Bacillati > Actinomycetota > Acidimicrobiia > Acidimicrobiales > Acidimicrobiales bacterium. The sequence continues at coordinate 70 of DASUHN010000197.1, forward strand.
GGTCGAGCCGGTCGTGGTGACCGACCCGGCCGAGCCCTGCACGACCAGCGACACGACCCGTCCCCCCTGGTCCGCCTGGGCCGGGCCGGACCGCGACGTCACGCCCAGCGACTGGAAGGTTCCGACCGACGGGTAGGCGGACTGGATGCTCGGGGCCGGCAGGACGACCGACCAGCTGTGATTGGGGTTGCAGGCGCCGGACGTGCACACGGCGTCCCCGTCGTCGACTACGGCGGTGAACGGGCCTCCCGCCGTCCATCCCCCGGTCGAAGACGAGTACTCGGTGGCCGGCACCGCCCCGCTTCCGTCGACGCGCACCTGACCGGCGGTGTCGACCACCGCCGCGTCGGTCGTGGCGTTCTCGGCGTGCATGCCGCCGTAGACCTGGCACGCCGTGGTGTCGCAGATGTCGGCGTAGCCGTAGGCGCCCGTCCCGCCCTGCGAGCTGGGGGCGGCCTCCTGGTTGGCGGCGTACGACCGTGACGCCACCGCCTGGGCCTCGAGGGCCTGGAAGCCCTGGGCGTGGCTCTGCGGCCCGGCCGAGCCCTGGGCGCCCCAGGAGGGCGGAGACTCGCTGGGGACTACGCCGCGCAGGTACTGCTCCATTGGCAGGACGTTGACGGTGCGGGCCACACCGCCGATCTCCGCTCCCTGGAGAGAGCCGCGCACGTACAGGTTGGCGCCGGCCCCGCACAGCTGCAGGGCCGAGGTGGTCGTGGCGCTGGCGGCGTCCGCCGACGAGGTCGCCACGGCCTGCGGCCCGGTCCCTCCCGCGTCCGACGCCGTGCCCGCCGCGGTCCACGGGCCGGCGCAGCCCGGACCGCGCGAGATGGCCCACGTGCCCGGTGAGGAGAGGTGCATCAGCACCGCCTGGCCGGCGGTGAAGGACATTCCCGCCGCCGTGAACGGGGCCCCGGAGGTGACGATCACGTCGTTGCCGTCGTTGCCGACCAACCGGACCCGGACCGGACCGTTGGGCACCGTGCCGGCGCTGGTGCCGCCGTAGAAGTGGTCGAGGATCCAGCTGTAGGGCTGGCCCGCCAGGGCGTAGCCGAGGGCGCCCCACTGCCCCATCCCGATGCCGTGGCCGAAGCCGTGGCCGGCGAGGGTCACCGAAGCCGGGGACTGGGCCGCCGCCGGTCCCGAGCGGGTCGCCGCCGGCAGGGCCACGGCGGCTCCCGCCGCCACCACGGCCGTCGCCGCTCCGATCCGGCGGAAGGCGGGGATGCTCACCGCCGTCCGGGAAGCTCGTCGAGGAAGCGCCGGTAGCGATCGATGAGCACCGGCCACTGGAAGTTGGCGTCGACGTAGCGGCGCCCCGCCGCCGCCAGGCCGCCCGCGAGGACGCGATCGGCCGTGAGACGGGTCAGCGCCGCCTCGAACTCGGCGAAGCCGCCGTACCACAGCCCGCCGCCCGACCGCACGCAGTGCTCGACCGTGGCGGGCGAGCGGCCGTTCACCAGCACGGGCACGCCGGCGCTCCAGGCCTCCACCACGACCAGCGAGAACGACTCCATGGCCGAGGGGGAGATGCACCCCTCCGAGCCGGCCAGCAGGCCCCACTTGGTGTCCTCGTCGACGGGGCCGGTGACGACGAGATCGGGGTGGTCCGGAGGCCGGTCGACGACCTGGCCGACCAGCACGAGGGCAAGGGGCCCGGGGTTCCGTTCCTTGTGGGCGAGGAAGAAGCGCCACAGCGAGCCGATCCCCTTCTGGTCGTCGACCCGCCCGATCGCGCAGACGTAGGGCCGCTCCCCCACACCGGCATGGCGGCGCGCCGCCACCGGATCGGCCTGGCGCGGCTCGACCCCCATTCCCAGCACGATCTGGTGACGCTCGGCCACGTCGAACAGGTGGTGCACCAGCCGGCGCTCCTCGTAGGTGTGGAACACCAGGCCGGCTGCCGCCCCGAACACGGGAGGGAAGACCGGGAGCCGGATCGGTGCCTCGTCGTGGGCAGCGGCGTGCAGCACGGCCCGCTCACCAACACGCGGCAGCCCCCACACCGTCGGGTAGTACAGGTAGGGGTAGAAGGCCACCACCTCGGCGTCCGACGCCGCCGCCGCCTCGACCACCTCCGGGCACACCGGGCCCTGCAGGTCGATCCAGCGCTCCGCCTCCTCCATCGTCGCCTGAGCGACGCGGGTCAGCAGCGGCCCGGAGTAGTGATGGAACCCGGGATCGCGCCCGGCGCGGGAGGCGAAGCGGTGGACGGTCACACCGGCCTCGACCGAGGTTCCGGGCGCGACCTCGTCGTGCCACGTCATGGCGTCGAGGGCGCAGGTCGTGAACACCTCGACGTCCCAGCCGAACGCCGCCACCAGGCGTTCGGCCAGCATGCGCGCCGCCGTCTCGGCGCCCCCGGTGACCTGGGTCCCGTAGCGCGGCACCACGAACGCCAGCTTCACGGCATCACCCCGGTCAGCGGGGCCAAGGCTTCGATGAGGCGCAGCCGAGAGCGCGCCAGGTCGAACTCAGCCAGGCGCTGCCGTCCGGCGTCGACCAGGGCCCGCCGGAGGGCGTCGTCGGTCACGACGCGGTGCACAGCGGCCGCCACCGTGGCCGGAGAGCGGTCGGACACCACCAGTCCCGCCGTCGCGAGGGTCTCGGGGACGGCGCCACAGGGGCGGGCCACGATCGGGACGCCGTGGAGCATGGCCTCGAGGAGGGGGACACAGAACCCTTCGTGCTCGGACAGGATCACCAGGGCGTCGGCGGCGCGGTAGTGGGCGGACAGCTCACCGCCCGACACCCGCTCGCGGATGATCACGGCGTCCGCCACGCCCATCTCGGTCGCGTAGCGGCCGAGGGCCCGGGCGTAGCTGTCGGTGGCGGGGCGCCCGATCAGCCGCAGCCGGGCCCGGGGGTCGTACACCCGGCGGTACATCACGAGGGCCTTGATCAGCTCGTGCTGGGCCTTGTTCGGAGCCAGCCGGCCGACGAACAGAAGATCGGCGCCCCCGTCCGCCTTGGCCTTCTCCAGCGTCGCCAGGCACGTGACGTCGACGTCGGCGGTCATCGTCTCCAGGTCGAGGAGGATCGGGACCACGGCCGTCCGGCGGTAGTCGAGCTCCATCAGCTCGAGCTCGTTGAAGCTCGAGTCCGCCATCCCGAGGGACGTGCGGGGAGCGAGGTGGGCCAGCTGGGCCCGCCCCCAGTTGAGGGCGTTGGCCACGTCGGTGTCCCAGGCCCGGAAGAACTCGGCCGGAGTCAGGTTGTGGTAGTCCACGACCAGGGGCTCGGGACGGGAGAACACGTAGTCGGCCAGCACCGAGCCGGTGGCGAGCTGGTACAGGAGCAGGCTCCCCCGGGCAAAGCCGGGGAACTCCGAGAAGTGCCGGGCCTGCCCCTCCAGCTCGGCGTGCACGGCCTCGACGAATATCTCCGACGCGAACCCGGCGTCCTGCAGCGCCCTTCGCATCTCGAGGGTGTGCATCCCGACCGCGTCACCGGGCAGGAGGGCGGGGAGGAACTGGTGCACCGCGGTCACCGAGCCCCGCTGGGCCTCACCGGCCGGCGGCGGGCGGCGCAGGACCGACCGGGTGATCCCCGCCCCGCCCGACCGGGCGGCGGGGTCGGTCATCCCGCCGCCCCCAGCGCCGCCTGCACCGCCGCCGCGAACCGGGGCCGGGTCCGCTCGGGGGCGAACTCTGCCGCCCGGGCCCGGCCCGCTTCCACCAGCTGCTTGCGCAGGTCTCCGTCCGCCACCACCCGGTGGACGGCGGCGGCCACCAGCGCCGGCGTCTTGGCCGGCAGGACCACCCCGGCGCCGGCGACGGTCTCGGGGATGGCGGTCGACGCGAAGGCCACTACCGGGACCCCGGCGTGCATCGCCTCCAGGATCGGGACGCAGAAGCCCTCGTGATCGGAGAGGCAGACCAGGGCGTCGGCGCCGGCGTAGTAGGCGGCCCGCTCGGCGTCGGACACCGAGCCGGCCAGGTCGACCGCATCCCACAGGTCGAGGGCGCCCACGAAGCGGCGCAGGGCGCGCAGGTAGTTGGGCGACGACGCCCCCCCGACCAGGTGCAGGCGGGCCCGGGGGTCGTAGGTGCGCCGGTAGGCGGCCAGGGCCTTGAGGACGTCGTGCTGGGCCTTGTTGGGGACGATCCGGCCGACGAACAGCAGGTCGGCGCCACCCTTCTCCTTGCCCCGCGCCAGCCAGTCGAGGGTCACCCGGTCGGGCGCCGTCGCCTGGGCGTCGAGGTCGATCAGGAGGGGCACCACCGACGTGGAGCGGTAGCCGAGCTCGTCCAGCTCGGCCTCGTTGTAGTGCGACACGGCGATGGCATGGCGGGCCACCACCGCCAGCTTGCCGATCTGCCGGCGGCCCTCGGCCACCTCGTCGGCCAGGCCGGGCTCCCAGGTCTCGAGCAGCGCCGGTGGGGTGACGTTGTGGTAGTTCACGAGGAGGGGTTGGGGCTGCTCGAGCAGCCAGTCGGCCATGCGGTGCCCGGTCGAGGCCTGGTACAGGATCCAGTCCCCGGGACGGGCCCGGTAGCTGTCGTAGGGCCGGGAGATGGAGGCGTGCTCGGGAGACGCATCGGCCACGAACAGGTCGGATGCCAGACCCATCTCCCGCAGCACGGACCGCACCTGGAGGGCGTGGCCCCCGATGGCGTCCCGGCCGACGAAGGAGGGGATGAACTGGTGCACCGCCGACGCCGTCATGGCCGGCGGGCGGTGGGGAGCGACGGGTCCATCCGCCGGTTCAGGCCGGGCGGACCGCGGTGACGAGCGACATGACCAGGCCGTCGGTCGTGGTGGCGTTCTCGAACCGGGCCCGGCCCAGGAGGTGGGCCCAGGTCACGGCGTGCAGTGGGCGCCCGGGGGCCAGATCGGCCTCGAGGGCCGGGACCGCCTCGGGCCAGCGCTCCGGGTTGACGGCAAGGATCACGACCCGCCCGCCGGGCGCCAGCTTGGCCGCCGCCAGCTCGACGAGCAGGCGCTGGCGCCCCAGGGGGAGCCGGTCCACGCACCCGGACAGGACCAGCCCGGCCAGCCCGCCGTCCGCCACCGCCCCGAGATGGGACACCGGATCGTCCGGCCACGCCTCCAGCCCGGCCGCCACCGCCGCGTCGACCAGCGGGCCCCGCGGGTCCACGCCGTAGGCGTCGACGCCGCCGGCCCGGAGCGCCTGCACCATCGCCCCCCGGCCGCACTCGGCGTGAAGGACGCGGCCGGGCGCGGTCCCGAGCTGCCCGACGACCCGCTGCTCCCATTCCCCCAGGTCGGGCGCCTCGGCGGGACGGTCCCGCCCGTCGTCCTCGGCCGGCCGCCACTGGGCCAGCTGCTCCTCGAGGTGGGAGGTGCGCTCGGCCAGCGTCCGCAGAGCACGGACGGTGGAGGTGCTGAAGGCGGTCACCTGCTGGGCCAGGTACTCGAGATACCAGGCCATGGCCTTGCGAAGGACCCGCTTGACCTCACCGACGGCCGGCTTCTGCGAGGCCGTCGGCACCGCCACGTTGATGTAGGCGGCCCGGTCCGCGGCCTTGATGGCCTCCCCGAAGTCCCCGTCCAGCGGGCCGACAGGCACGAAACGGTCGAACACCAGGTCGAGCTCGCGCTCCAGGCTGGGGGGGAAGTCGCCCGCCGCCCGGCGGCGGCGCACCTCCTCCTGGATCTCCCCCATTACCTGGTCCAGGTCGACGGTCCCGCTCGGTTCCTCGCTCACGTCCTCACAGCTCCTCGGCAAAGTTCCCTTCCAGCCGGGCGAACACGGCCAGCGCCGCCCCGACCAGCACGACGGCCGCTCCGAGCACGATCAGCACGTGCCACAGGTACCACCACTCCCCCGCCTGGGGCAGGAGCTGCCGGCTGGACAGCGGCACCTTCGTCAGCGAACCCGACGCCACCTTCCCGCCGTAGACCTTGGCGTAGATGGCGCGCTGAAAGACCAGGACGATGTCGGTGAGCGGGTTGATGCACGGCAGCCAGGTGGGCAGATGGTGCTTGGCCAGCTCCGATGAGATCTGCTGATACGAGTAGACGATCGGTGTGGCCCAGAACCAGGCGGCTCCGACGATCAGCTCGACGAAGTGCTGGGTGTCGCGGAGGTAGACGTTCACCGCCGAGAGCAGCACGGCCAGGGCGGCGCAGAGGATCACGAGGGCCACGAAGGCGGGGATCAGCTCGGGCAGGTACCGCACCCCGGGCAGGTAGCGGGCGGCCACGAGCACGATCAGCAGGACGAGGCTCTGGAAGAAGAAGAACACGATGCCGGCGCCCACCGACGCCAGCGGGAGGATCTCCCGGGGGAACGCGACCTTCTTCACGATGCCGGCGTTGCCGACCATCGTCCCGGTGGCGTTCATCAGGGAGTACGAGAAGAGGTTGTACGCCAACAGGCCGGACATCAGGAAGATGGCGAAGTCCGTGATCCCGCTGTGTAGGACGATCTGGAAGACGAAGTAGTAGATGCCGAGGGTGAAGGCCGGGTTCAGCATCGACCACAGCATCCCGAGGAAGCTGGAGTTGTACTTGACGGTGAGCTCCTTGCGCACCAGTGACAGGAGCAGCTCCCGGTAGGCCCAGATGTCGGCTATCCGGGGAAGGACGCGGACCTGGGGCGTGATCACGCGCACGCGGTCGGAGGCGCCGTCGACGGAGCGCCCACCGGCCGACCGCCCGTTCTCCGCCGCGGCGGGAGCGGGCCGGCTGGTCACGCTCACGTCAGGTGCTGATGGCCGCGGACACCGACCTGGTGATCACCTGGTCGATGAACCCGTAGTCCTTGGCCTCGTCGGCCGTGAACCACCGGTCGCGGTCCGAGTCGGCCTCGATCCGCTCCACCGGCTGACCGGTGTGGAAGGCGATGCGCTCCGCCATCATGCGCTTGAGGTAGACGATCTGCTCGGCCTGGATGGCGATGTCGGCGGCCTGGCCCTGCATCTGGCCCGACGGCTGGTGCATCAGGATGCGGCTGTGCGGGAGGGCGTAGCGCTTCCCCGGGGCCCCGGCGCAGAGGAGGAACTGCCCCATCGACGCCGCCAGCCCCACACAGATCGTGGCCACGTCACAGCGGATGTACTGCATGGTGTCGTAGATGGCCAGCCCGTCGGTGACCGACCCGCCGGGGGAGTTGACGTAGAGAGCTATGTCCTTCTCCGGCTCCTCGGCCTCGAGGAGGAGGAGCTGGGCGCAGGTGAGGTTGGCCGAGGTCTGGTCGATCTGGGTGCCGAGGAACACGATGCGCTCACGGAGCAGCCGGTTGTAGATGTCCATGGAGCGGTCGGAGAGGTTCGTCTGGGCCGTCACGGCGGCCAGGCCGGGGGGAAGGGGGTCACGGTGCTGGGCCATGGGGCCCGAGGGTAGTCGCCGCCGCCGGCCGGCCGGTGCCGGCGGCGGTAGCCTCGCACTGCGTCCGCCGACGTAGCCCAATTGGCAGAGGCACGACGTTTAGGTCGTCGTCAGTGAGAGTTCGAGTCTCTCCGTCGGCACATGGCCACGCACCGGAATGACGAGCCGGACGAGCCCGACCATCCCGCGGCCCAGGACCACCTCACCCTCGTCACGGACGAGGGCCGGGCCGACGAGGTCGTGGAGGCCTCGCGGGGCGCCCCGCTCGCTGACGATCCCCTCGACGGGTCAGAGACAGGCCGGCACCGGCGGACGGCCCGCAGTCAGAACCTTGGTACGGTCACGGGAGCGACCCCAGATGACGCTCAGAGCCATGCCCAGGCCGGTCGCGAGCAGAACCAGCTCGATGCCCAGCCGCCATCTGCGGTTGTGCTCGATCACCGACAGGTAGCCGAGCTTGGGAATCACGGTCCGCGCCCGCCAGGCCCGACTGCCTCCGAGCTGCGCCTTCCACGGGTCCACGACGTTGTTGGCGTCCCCCCTGGTCCGGATCACCGGCCCTGCCGGTCCCGGCGTCACCGACACCACCCGGTGGGCCACGGTCGCACCGCCCAGGCCGGGGGGCTGGATCACGAGCACCTGGCCGGGGCGGACCGCGCTCAGCGGTTCAGGCGCGACGAGCACCGCGTCTCCCGGCTGGATGCCCGGGCGCATCGACCCGCTGAGGATCGGGACGAGACCCCAGGCGCCGGTCAGCGACCCCACCACCGTGAAGGCCACACCCACCCCGGCCGCGCCGAGCATCAGCTTCGACAGGAGCGAGAACGCCCGGGACAGGAGTCGGGCCGGGCGGGCGGCGCGGGCCGAGGAGGCAGGCGGCTCCGGAGTGCGGTCCGGCTCAGCCGATTCAGCCGGCTCCGCCGGGTCCCGAATCGGGACCGGGCCCGCCGCCGGAGCAAGCCCACTACGTCGGCGCCGAGGGTGACCCCCACGGGGCGGGCCGACCAGCACCGCTCCGGCCCACAGCAGGACCCCGGCGAGCACGAGCTTCTTGGCCGAAGCCACCTTGACCAATCCCAGGAGTGAGCGCACGGGTGTCCTCGTCCTTCTCGGCGAGACCTAGTCGGCCTGGGTGGCCCGCTGGATGCCCGTGAAGGTGTAGGTGAGCGTCGAGCTCAGACTCTGGAAGCTGTTCGGCGCCGTCGTCGGCAGCGTGAGCGTGACCAGTAGATGGTCGGAGCCGGCCGCCGTCAGCGCGTTGAGCGGCGTCACGGAGGACGCGCTGCTCTCGAGTGCGGCCACGGAGGTGGACGACATCACCGTGGTCGTGGTGCCCGAGCAGCTGTAGGTGTACGCCGGTGCCACGCCGCCCTCGGTCCAGGCCACCGAGCACGACTGCACGGTGGTCTGGAGGCCGTTGGTGGTGTCGGTGTCGAGGCTCGAGCTCGGGGAGGCGGTGATGCCGAGCGTGATCGAGGCC
>DASUHN010000198.1 GCA_036273495.1 Acidimicrobiales bacterium
GGGACCGAGCTGATGGACGTGGTGCGGTGGCTCTCGCACCCGTCGCTCGTACCGTTCGCCCGCTTCGACTTCTCCGGTACCGAGCACATCCCCCGCGAGGGTCCGGGAATCATCGTCTCCAACCACCGCAGCTACTTCGACTTCGTGGCCCTAGGCCTGCCCGTCCTCGGCGCCGGCCGCAACCTCCGCTTCCTCGGGAAGAAGGAGGTGTTCGACGCCCCCGTGGTCGGAGCCCTGGCGCGCGCCGCCGGCGGGATCCGCGTCGACCGCGGCACCGGATCGGCCGAGCCCCTCCGCGCCGCCGCCGACGCCATCGCCGCCGGAGAGCTGGTGGCCATCCTCCCCCAGGGCACCATCCCGCGGGGCGCGAAGTTCTTCGACCCGCAGCTGGAGGGCAAGACCGGCGCCGCCCGCCTGGCCGCCATGACCGGCGCCCCGGTGATCCCGTTCGGGCTGTGGGGGACCGAGCACGTGTGGCCCCGGCGCTCCCGGGTCCCGCTGGTCCAGAACGTGGTCAACCCGCCGAAGGTGCGGGTCCGGGTCGGTGCCGCCGTGGACCTGCCGGGCGAGGACCCCCACGCCGACACCGAGCGGATCATGGACGCCATCGTGGCCCTGCTTCCCCCCGAGGCCCGGCGCCGGCGCCGGCCCACCCCGGAGCAGATCGCCCTGGCCACCCCGGCCGGGCACGCCGTCGAGGCCTGAGCCTGACCGCCCTCCCGCTGCGCACCCGGGTGGCGGCGCGCCTCGGCCCCGCCGTGGGCGGGCTGTCCCGGCGCCTCGGTGCCGGTGGCGGCGGGGTCATCGGGGGGCGGGTGACCCTGGCCCTCGACCCCTCGGCCCTGCCCCGCCTGGCGGCCGGGCGCCGCAGCGCCCTCGTCAGCGGGACCAACGGCAAGACCACCACCACCCGCCTCCTGGCCCGGGCCCTCGAGACCGCCGGCCCGGTCGTCACCAACGCCGGCGGGGCCAACCTCCCCTACGGGCTGGTGGCCGCCCTCTCCGCCGCCCCGCCCGACGCGTCCCGCGCCGCCCTCGAGGTCGACGAGGCCTACCTCGGCCGGGTGGCCGACGCCGTCCACCCCGAGGCGGTCGTCCTCCTCAACCTGAGCCGCGACCAGCTCGACCGCATCAACGAGGTGCGCATGCTGGCCGGGCGCTGGCGCACCGCCGTCTCGGCCCTGGCCCCCTCCACCGCCGTGGTGGCCAACGCCGACGACCCCATGGTCGTGTGGGGCGCCCAGCCCGCCCGCCGCGTCATCTGGGTGGCGGCGGGAATGTCGTGGCGCCTCGACGCCTCGGGCTGCCCGGCCTGTGAGGGCCGCATCGTCTTCTCGGGCGAAGCGGCCTGGTCCTGCACCTGCGGCTTCACCCGCCCACCGGTCGACGTGTGGCTGGAGGGGTCGGACATGGTGACGGCGGGGTCGTCCGCCCCCGCCTCGCGTTCATCTCATTCCGCCCCCCGCCGCCTCACCCTCGACCTGGCGCTGCCGGGCCGCTGCAACCGGGCCAACGCCGCCATGGCGGTCACCGCCGCCGAGGTCATGGGGGCCGATGCCGAGCGGGCCGCCGCCGCCCTCGCGACGGTGGCCGACGTAGACGGCCGCTACGGGGTGGTGCGGGTCGGCGGGGCCGGGGCCCGCCTGCTGCTGGCGAAGAACCCGGCGGGGTGGGCCGAGATCTTCGACCTTCTCACGCCGGCCCCCGCTCCGGTGGTGGTGGCCATCAACGCCCGGGTGGCCGACGGCCGCGACCCGTCCTGGCTGTGGGACGTGCCCTTCGAGCGCCTGGCCGGCCGCACCGTCGTCGCCACGGGGGAGCGGTGCCGGGACCTGGCCGTCCGGCTGCGCTACGCCGAGGTGGCCCACGAGACCGTCCCCGACCTCACCGGGGCGGTGGCCCGGGCCGCGGCGCTGGCCCCGCCGGCTCCTCCCGCAGCCGCAGGTCCCTCGGTCCCCCCGGTCGACGTGGTCGCCAACTACACCTCGTTCCAGTCCCTCCGCCGCCTGGCCGCGTGAGCCCGACCCGCGCCGACTCGGCCGTGCGCATCGTCGTCGTCCATCCCGATCTGCTCGGCACCTACGGGGACGGCGGCAACGGCGTGATCCTGGCCCGGCGCCTGCAGTGGCGCGGCCTGGCGGCCGAGCTGGTCGAGGCGACCTCGGGTGCGCCGGTTCCCGCCACCGGCGACGTCTACTGCCTGGGGGGCGGGGAGGACGGCCCCGAGGCCCGATCGGCCGCCGAGCTGGCCCCCGGGAGCCCGCTGGGCCGGGCCGTTGAGTCCGGGGCCGCCGTGCTGGCGGTGTGCGCCGGCTTCCAGGTGATCGGGAGCTCCTTCCCCGGCGCCGGCGGCGCCGAGCACGCCGGCATCGGCCTCATCGACGTGCGCAGCCGGAAGGGCAGCGGCCGGCGGGCGGTGGGGGAGTTGGTCACCCGCCCCGACCCGGCCCTCGGGCTCCCCGAGCTAACCGGCTACGAGAACCACGGCGCCGTCACCGAGCTCGGCCGGGGCGTGGAGCCGCTGGCCCGGGTGGTGAGCGGCGTCGGCAACGGCACCGAGGACGGGGCCGAAGGGGCGCGGTCGGGCCGGGTGTTCTGCACCTACATGCACGGGCCCGTGCTGGCCCGCAACCCGGCCCTGGCCGACGCCGTGCTCGAGTCGGTCACCGGCGCGCTGGCCCCCCTCGACGATACCGAGGCCGAGGACCTGCGCTCGGAGCGCCTGGCCGCCGCGAGGCGGTCCCGGCCCGGTCTCTGGCGCCGGGTCGTGTCCCGGGGCTGACGCCCGGGCCGTACCCAGGGGCCCGAGCTCTCCCCCCGGCCCTCCGCGAAACACTTTTTCGGTGCCGTATATGAATTCTCATATATGGCCGTTGTTTTCCCACGGAGCGCGCCGCCATGGACGCCGTCTGCCCCCGTCTCGGTCGGTCTCGGCCAGCATCGGTGGGATGGTCGCCACGCGGCGTGTGATTTGGCCCGGCATACGTGAACTTTCATATATGGCCGACCAATTCTCTGTGCGGGGGGCGGGGGAAGAGCCCCTCCCAGATTCAGCCAGCCCCGGATTCCATCCGTTGCCGGATGAGGTTGAGCGCCGAGCCGGCCCGGTACCACGCGATGTGCTCGGGGGACATGGTGTGGGTGGCCTCGAAGTCGGAGCTGGTGCCGTCGGCCTGGTCGATGCGGCACTGGACCGGGGCGTCCGGCGTCAGCTGGTCGAGCCCGAGGATCGAGATGCGGTCCTCCTCGCCGATCCGGTCGTAGGTCGTCGGGTCGGAGAAGGTCAGCGCCAGAACGCCCTGCTTCTTGAGGTTGGTCTCGTGGATCCGGGCGAAGCTGCGCGCCAGGATGGCCCGTCCCCTCATGAAGCGGGGCTCCATGGCGGCGTGCTCACGCGACGAGCCCTCCCCGTAGTTCTCGTCTCCTATCGCCACCCAGTCCACGCCGGCCTCCCGGCAGTGGCGGGCGGCGTCGGGGAAGGACTCGACCTCACCGTGGACCGGGCAGCGCCCCTTGCCGGCCTCACCGGTGAAGGCGTTGGCGGCGCCGAGGAAGAGGTTGGACGAGATGTTGTCCAGGTGGCCGCGGTAGGTGAGCCACGGGCCGGCGGCGGAGATGTGGTCGGTGGTGCACTTGCCCTTGGCCTTGAGCAGGACGGCCAGCCCGACCAGCTCCGCCTCGGGTGACGGGGAGAAGGGTTCGAGCAGCTGGAGCCGGGTGCTCGACGGGTTCACCCTGACCTCGATGTCGCTGCCGTCGGCCGGAGGGGCCAGGAACCCGGCCTCCCCGGACTCGAAGCCGCGGGACGGGAGCTCCTCGCCGGTGGGGGGTTGCAGGACACCGCCCTCGACCTCACCCGTCAGCGGGTTGAAGTCGAGCGTCCCCGCCAGGGCGTAGGCCACCACGATCTCCGGGGAGCCGATGAAGGCGAGGGTGTTGGCGTTGCCGTCGTTGCGCTTCGGGAAGTTCCGGTTGTACGAGGTGAGGATGGAGTTGGACTCCCCCTCCTCGATGTCGTCGCGCTGCCACTGCCCGATGCACGGCCCACACGCGTTGGCCAGCACCGTTGCACCGATGGCCTCCAGGTCACCCAGAAGGCCGTCGCGCTCGATGGTGGCCCGGACCCGCTCCGAACCCGGGGTGATCAGCAGGGGCACGCGCGAGCGCAGTCCCCGGGCCGCGGCCTGGCGGGCCACGCTGGCGGCGCGGGTGATGTCCTCGTAGGAGGAGTTGGTGCACGACCCGACCAGACAGTTGGTGAGCTCGGCCGGCCACCCGTTCTCCCGGGCGTCGGCACCCATGCGCGACACCGGCCGGGCCAGGTCGGGGGTGTGGGGACCGACGATGTGGGGCTCGAGGGTGTCGAGGTCGATCTCGATGACCTGGTCGAAGTAGCGCTCCGGATCCGAGTCGACCTCGGCGTCGGCGCGCAGGTCCTCGAGCACCCGGGCGGCGCGGTCGGCGTACGCCTCGCGGCCGGTGGCCTTCAGGTAGGCGGCGGAGCGGTCGTCGTACGGGAACAGGGAGCAGGTGGCGCCGATCTCGGCCCCCATGTTGCAGATGGTGGCCTTCCCGGTCCCGCTGATCGACGCCGTGCCCGGCCCGAAGTACTCGACGATGGCGCCGGTGCCCCCTTTCACCGTGAGGACCTCGGCCACCTTGAGGATGATGTCCTTGGGGGCGGTCCAGCCCGACAGCGACCCGGTGAGGCGGACGCCGATGAGCCTGGGCCAGCGCACACCGAAGGTGCCCCCGACCATCACGTCGACGGCGTCGGCGCCGCCCACACCGACCGCCACCATCCCCAGGCCGCCGCCGTTCGGGGTGTGGCTGTCGGTCCCGATGATCATCCCGCCCGGGAAGGCGTACTGCTCGAGCACGACCTGGTGGATGATCCCGGACCCCGGCTTCCAGAAGCCGATGCCGTAGCGGGCCGAGACGCTGCGCAGGAAGTCGTAGACCTCGGAGTTGGTGCCCTCGGCCGCCTTGAGATCGGCCGCCGCCCCGGTGTGGGCCTGGATGAGGTGGTCGCAGTGGACGGTGGTCGGCACCGCCACCTGGGGCAGGCCCGCGGTCATGAACTGCAGGAGAGCCATCTGGGCGGTGGCGTCCTGCATTGCCACGCGGTCGGGGTACAGCTCGGCATAGCTGCGGCCCCGGTCGAGGGCCTGGCCCTCGGGGTCGGCCAGGTGGTTGACGAGGATCTTCTCCGCCAGGGTCAGCCCCCGGCCCAGGCGTCGGCGCCCGGTGGCCATCCGCTCGGGCAGGCGGGCATAGACCGCGTCGATCAGCTCGAGCGGGGTGGTGGCGGTGACGATCGGGCCCTCGTTCGGCATGGTTCCCTCCAGGCCAGCAGTGTGATACAAGTATATGACAAGTGCGGGAGATTCGCTACCGGACCATCGCCGACCGTC
>DASUHN010000199.1 GCA_036273495.1 Acidimicrobiales bacterium
CGGGGATTCAGGCCCCCGACATAATTCAGCCAGACAATGCGAAGACGCCGTGGAGGGCCTGCACGGCCTGCTCGACCTCACCGGCCCTGACGACGCACGAGATCCTGATCGACGACGTGGAGATCATCTCGATGTTCACCCCGCCGGTCGCCAGGGTCTCGAACATGGTCGCGGCCACACCGGGGTTGCTCTTCATGCCGGCGCCGATCAGCGACACCCGGGCCACGTCGGCGTCGGCGATCACGGTGTCGGCGCCGATCTCGGGGAGCAGGCCCTCGGCCACCTCCAGGGCCACGGCCAGGCTCTCCTTGGGCGTGGTGAACGAGATGTCGGTGGTCCCGCGCATCGAGACGTTCTGCACGATCATGTCGACGTTGACGTCCCGGTCGGCCAGCGCCCGGAACAGGCGGGCGGCGATGCCGGGGCGGTCGGGCACGTGGGTGACGGTGACCTTGGCCTCCGACGTGTCGTGGGTGACGGCGGAGATGATGGCCTGCTCCATGTCGGGATCCTCCTCCTCGACCCAGGTGCCCGGCTCCCAGGTGAACGCCGAGCGGACGTGCAGCCGCACGCCGTGGTTGCGGGCGAACTCGACCGACCGCATGGCCGGCTTCGGGCAGCCGGTGGCGGTCATCTCCAGCATCTCGTCGAACGAGAGCCGGCCGAGCCGCCGGGCGTCGGGCACGACCCGGGGATCGGCCGTGAAGACCCCGGTGACATCGGTGTAGATCTCGCAGCCGTCGGCCTCGAGCACCGCCGCCAGCGCCACCGCGGTGGTGTCGGAGCCGCCCCGGCCCAGGAAGGTCACGTCCCGGCTCTCCCCCGAGACGCCCTGGGCCCCGCCCACGACCGGGACCCGCCCCGCCGCCAGGGCGTCCCTGATCCGGTCCCCCCTGACCTCGAGGATCTTGGCGTTCTGATGGGTCCCGTCGGTGATGAACCCGGCCTGGCTCCCTGTCAACGAGACGGCGGGGACCCCGGCGTCGATCAGGGCCATGGTGAGCAGGGCGGTGGCCTTGCGCTCACCCGCCGTGATCAGCATGTCCATCTCCCGCCCCGGCTTGGAGCGCGCCACCTGATCGGCCAGGTGCAGGAGGTCGTCGGTCTCCTTGCCCATGGCGGAGACGACCACCACCACGTCGTGGCCCTGGCGCCGGGTGCGGGCGACGTGGTCGGCCACGGCCCGGATGCGGTCTACGTCGCCCACCGACGTGCCCCCGTACTTCTGCACGATCAGGGACACGGCAAGAAGCTACCAGCGCCGGCTCCCCGCTCCCGGCCCCCGCCACGGCTCCACTACCTTCTTTCCTCCGTGCCGACCGATAAGCGACAGCGACAGCGTGAGGGCCGTGAGTACCGCCGGGCCCAGCTCCAGGCCGCCCAGAAGCGCCGGGGCCGCCGCCGCCAGGCCTACATCTTCGGGGTGCTGGCCGTGGGAATCGGCGTGGTGATAGCCGTGCTCAACATCAGCGGCGGCTCCAAGCCGACCAACGTGGCCGCCAAGGGCTCGACCACCACCAGCACGACCTCGGCGTCGTCGACCACGAGCACCACCTCGTCCACCCCGGCGCCGGCATCGTCGGTGGCGGCCTCGGAGCTGTCCTGCTTCGGCATCAGCGGCAACCCGAGCCGCAAGACCAAGTTCAGCGCCGCCCCGCCGATGTGCATCAACTCGGCCAAGTCCTACAAGGCGGTGGTGCAGACCGACGTGGGGACCTTCGACATCAGCCTCGACCCGAAGGCGGCGCCGAAGACCGTCAACAACTTCGTGTACCTCTCGCTCTACCACTACTACGACGGCATCGTGTTCCACCGGGTGATCCCGGGGTTCGTCGTGCAGGGCGGGGACCCGACCGGGACAGGGACGGGCGGACCCGGCTACCAGTTCGCCGATGAACTGCCCAAGGCGGGCGCCTACAAGATCGGCTCGCTGGCCATGGCCAACTCTGGGCCCAGCACCAACGGCAGCCAGTTCTTCATCATCACCGGCAGCCAGGGCGTGCAGCTCCCGCCGCAGTACTCGCTGTTCGGGCAGGTGACAACGGGCATGTCGGTGGTGAGCGCCATCGAGAAGGACGGGACGACGGGGGGAACCCCGAAGGTGGAGCACCACATGGTGCACGTGACGATCGAGGAGAGCTGATGGCAGAGGACACGCCCAACCCGGACGGATCGAGCCAGCAGAAGCGGCGCTTCAAGAAGGAGCCGCCGATGATCATCGATCCCGGGAAGCGCTACACCGCGACCATGGAGACGTCCAAGGGGACGATGACGATCTCCCTCGACCCGGTGGCGGCGCCCCACACGGTGAACAACTTCGTGTTCCTGGCGCGCTTCCACTACTTCGACGGGATCTTCTTCCACCGCGTCATCCCCGGCTTCGTCCTGCAGGGCGGGGACCCCGACGGCACCGGGCGGGGCGGGCCGGGCTACCAGTTTGCCGACGAGCTGCCCAAGGCGGGCCGCTACGAGATCGGATCGCTGGCCATGGCCAACGCCGGCCCCGACACCAACGGCAGCCAGTTCTTCATCATCTCCGGACCCCAGGGGGTGCAGCTGCCCCCGCAGTACTCGCTGTTCGGCAAGGTGGTGAAGGGACTCGACGTGGTCTCGGCCATCGAGGCCGTCGGCACCAGCTCGGGCTCCCCCAAGGAGAAGGTCTTCATCGACTCGGTGACCATCACCGAGGACTAGGGGCGCCGGCCCGCCCGCCGGGCCGTCATGGCAGCCGGCTGAGGTCGGACTCCTTGCCGTCCACGTAGACCTCGACCCGGCCCGCCCCGGACACCCGCCAGCCGCGGGCGTCCTTGGTGAGGGCGGTGCGCTCGTCGATCCCGACCAGGGGCAGGCCGGCGGGCGCCAGCTCGAGGGTGCGGCGGGCCTTGTCCTCCGACCAGTCGTCGAAGTGGGGGATGACCGCCAGCTGGCTGCACAGGCCCAGCCCGAGGGTGAAGGCCCCGCCCCGGGGGTCGACCATGGGATCGGTGAGCACCATGGCCCCCGCCGACGAGCCCGCCACCGTGGCGCCGTCCCCCCACGCCGCCACCAGGGCCTTCCACACCGCCGAGTCCTTGAGCACCGACCGCAGGTGCAGGGGAGAGCCGCCGCCCAGGTAGACGAAGCGGGCGGCCCGGACCTCGGCCGCCAGGTCCTCCCTCTCGGCGTCGCTCCGGCGCAGCACCTCCAGGCCCCGGGCCCGGCCCCCCAGGGAGGCGAACCACCGCTGGGCCCACTCCACCGCCCGTTCCGGGTGCTCGTAGGCGGCGGCGGTCGGCAGGATCAGCACCTCGGGGTTGCCGGCGGCCTCGAGCGCCTCGGCGTCGAACACGCAGCCCTCGCGCCACTCGGCCCCGCCGACGAGGAGAAGGGGGCCGCTCATCGGGGGTAGGTCCCGGGCTCGACCGGGGGCTGGGACCGGCGGGCCACCGCCGTGCCCACCACGCCGGGGGACGCCAGTGGACCGAGAGGCAGGTGGACCCGCTCGTACTCGACGGGGAGGAGCCCGGCCCGCCGGAGGGCCAGGACCGGCTCCCGGTCGAGGTGGCACCCGGGCACGAGCACCCGCCACAGCGGGGTCACGGCCCGCTGGACCACGCCCCGGGCGCCCGGGCCCCGGACGTGCTCGAGGAACAGCACCCGTCCCCCCGGCGCCAGCAGGCGGGCGATCCGGGCCGCCGCCGCCCCCTCGTCGGGAACGGTGCAGAGCACGAGGGTGCACACCACGGTGTCGAAGCCCCCGTCCGGGACGCCCAGCGCCTCCAGCCCGGGGTCGTCGATGCCGGCGGCCACCACCCGGGCGGGGACGGGACAGGTGTCCAGGCGGCCCTCGAGGTGGCGGCGCATGGCGCCGTCGGGCTCGAGCACCACGACCTCGCAGGCGGCGCTGAAGTAGGCCAGGTTGTGGCCGGTCCCGCCCCCGACCTCGAGGACCCGGCCCGTGGCCCCGGCCAGGAGGCGGCGGCGGCGCTCGGCCAGACCGGCCGCCTCGGCGGGCGCGGTCATCCGGTCGTAGACGGCGGCGTAGATGCGGTGGTCGCGCATGGGCGGCCCCATGTTGGCAGGCGGGACGGCCCCGCCCTGCGCCCGCCCCGAACGCCCGCCCGCACCTGGCCGCCGGAAGCTACCGCCCGGTAGCCTGCGGGCCATGACCATCAAGCGCGTGGGGATTGTTGGTTCCGGGATCATGGGTTCGGGCATCGCCGAGTGCGCCGCCATCAACGGCTACGAGGTGGTGCTGCGGTCCCGCCAGCAGAGCAGCGCCGACGCCATGGTGGCGGGGCTGGAGAAGTCGCTGGGCCGGGCGGTGGACAAGGAGCGGATGACCGCCGCCGACCGCGACGCCGCCGTCAGCCGGGTCACGGCCACGTCCGATCTCGGGGAGCTGGCCGAGGTCGACCTGGTGATCGAGTCGGTCGTCGAGGACCTGGCGGTCAAGAAGCACCTGTTCACCGAACTGGACCGGATCTGCAAGGACGGCGCCATCCTCGCCACCAACACCTCGACCCTCCCGGTGATCGACATGGCCATGGAGACGGGCCGCCCCGAGAAGGTGTGCGGCGTCCACTTCTTCAACCCGGCCCCGATGATGTCGCTGGTCGAGCTGGTCCGCCCCCTCACGGCGGCGGAGGAGACCCTGGCGGCGGTGCGGTCGTTTGCCGAGGGGTGCGGGAAGCAGGTCGTCGAGGTGAAGGACCAGGCCGGCTTCATCGTCAACGCCCTCCTGTTCCCGTACCTGAACAACGCCGTGCGCCTGCTCGAGAACGGCGTGGCCACCCGGGAGGACATCGACACCGCCATGAAGGGCGGCTGCAACTTCCCGATGGGCCCGCTGGCGCTGCTCGACCTCGTCGGCCTGGACACCAGCCTGGCCATCATCGACGCCCTGTACGAGGAGTTCCGCGACCCGAACTACGCCGCCGTTCCCCTGCTGCGCCGGATGGTCGTGGCCGAGCAGCTGGGCCGCAAGACCGGCAAGGGCTTCTACGACTACGCCAAGAGGTAACGGGGGAGGTAGGGCGTCGTGACCAGTCCGGTCGACAAGCCGTGGGTCATGCGCACCTACTCGGGCCATTCCTCGGCCCGGGCCTCCAACGAGCTGTACCGGACCAACCTGGCGCGGGGCCAGACCGGGCTGTCGATCGCCTTCGACCTGCCCACCCAGACCGGCTACGACCCCGACTCGCCCGAGGCGGCGGGCGAGGTCGGCAAGGTCGGGGTGCCGGTGGCCCACCTCGGCCACATGGCCCAGCTGATGGACGCCATTCCCGTCGAGGCCATGAACACCTCGATGACGATCAACGCCACCGCGGCGTGGCTGCTCGGCCTCTACATCGCCAACGCCGAGGACCAGGGCGCCGATCCGGCCAGGCTCCAGGGGACGATCCAGAACGACATCGTCAAGGAGTACCTGTCCCGGGGGACCTACATCTTCCCCCCCGAGCCCAGCCGGCGTCTGATCGTCGACACCATCGCCTACACCGTGCGCCACGTGCCGAAGTGGAACCCGATCAACGTCTGCAGCTACCACCTGCAGGAGGCGGGGGCCACGCCCGTGCAGGAGCTGGCCTACGCCCTGGCCACCGCCGTGGGCGTGCTCGACGCCGTGCGGGGGTCGGGGCAGGTGGAGCCGGCCGACCTGGCGGCGGTGGTGGGGCGGATCTCGTTCTTCGTGAACTCGGGCATCCGCTTCGTGGAGGAGACCTGCAAGATGCGGGCCTTCACCCGCATGTGGGACCGGATCTGCCGCGACCGTTACGGAGTCGAGGACCCGAAGCTGCGCCGGTTCCGCTACGGCGTGCAGGTGAACTCGCTCGGGCTGACCGAAGTGCAGCCCGAGAACAACATCCAGCGGATCGTCCTCGAGACGCTGGGCGTGACCCTGTCGCGTGACGCCCGGGCCCGGGCCATCCAGCTGCCGGCGTGGAACGAGGCCCTCGGGCTGCCGAGACCATGGGACCAGCAGTGGTCGCTGCGCATCCAGCAGGTGCTGGCCCTCGAGACCGACCTGTTGGAGTACGAGGACATCTTCGACGGCTCCCACGTGGTCGAGAAGAAGACCGCCGAGCTGGAGGAGGCGGCCCAGGCCGAGCTGGACGAGGTGCTCGAGCTGGGCGGGGCGTTCGAGGCCATCGACGAGCTGAAGGGCCGGCTGGTCCGCTCCCAGGCCGAGCGGACCCGGCGCATCGAGACCGGGGAGCTCCAGGTGGTGGGGGTGAACACCTTCACCGAGGGGGCGCCCTCACCGCTGCTGGCCGGCCAGGAGAGCTTCCTCAAGGTCGAGCCGGCTGGTGAGGCCGAGCTGCGCGCCGACGTCGCCTCATGGCGAAGCGGCCGGGACGCCGCCCGGGTCGGTGCCGCCCTCGACGATCTGCGCCGGGCGGCCGAGGGCGGGACCAACGTGATGGCGGCCACCATCGCCCTGGCCCACGCCGGCGGCACCACCGGGGAGTGGGCCGGCGCCCTCCGGGAGGTGTTCGGGGAGTACCGGGCTCCGACCGGGGTCGGTGGCGCCGTCGGCCACCGGGGGGCGGAGATGGCGGCGGTGGTCGAGAAGGTGAAGGCCCTCCCGGGCGGGCCGCCCCGGCTACTGGTGGCCAAGCCG
>DASUHN010000200.1 GCA_036273495.1 Acidimicrobiales bacterium
AGGGTCACGACCATGCCGTAGATGTGGAAGAACGGCAGCACCGCCAGTCCCACGTCGTCGGGGCCGGCGTCGAGGAGGGGAAGAGCCTGCGATATGGCCGCCACCAGGTTGCGGTGGCTCAACATGACCCCCTTGGCGGTCCCCGTCGTGCCGCTGGAGTAGGGGAGCACGGCCACGTCACCGGGATCGACGTTCACCTCCGGGCGGGCCGAGCCCGACCCGAACAGCTCCGTGATCGGAGTGGCCCCGGCACCGGTGTCGTTCTCGCCGCCGCCGAGCACGAAGATCTCCTCCACTCCGGACCCGGCCGCTGCCTCCTGGGCCCCGGCCAGGAGCTGGGGGATGGTCAGCACGAAGCGCGCCTTGGAGTCGTGCAGCTGCTTGTTGATCTCCTCCGGCGTGTTGAGCGGGTTGACGGTCGTGACCGTGCCGCCGGCGCGCATGGCGGCCAGGAAGGCCACCGCGTACTCGGGCAGGTTGGGCAGCGATATGGCAAAGACCTGGCCCTTCCCGAACCCCCGCGCCGCCAGGCCCGCCGCTGCCGTGTCGACCAGGCCGGCCAGCTCCCCGTAGGTGACGGTCCTCCCGCTGCCGGCGTCCACCAGGGCGGCCTTGTCGGCGTGGTCCCGGGCCGCGGCCAGCACGAAGTCGTCGAACGTGACGTCGGGGATGTCGACGTCGGGGAAGGGGCTGGTGAAGATCACCCGCCCGCCCCCACGTCCCACATCGCCTCGATGTCGTGGCGGCTGTAGGCCCGGAAGGCCACCAGGGTGCTGGTCGAGACGATCCCCGGGCGGGCGGCGATGAGCCGGGTGACGACCTCGGCCAGCTGCTCGTGGTGGCGGACGCGGACGACCGCCACCAGATCGGCGGATTCCCCGGCGACCGAGTACACCTCGGACACACCCTCGGTGTCGGCCAGCTCCTCGGCCAGGTCGGCGATGCGGGCGGGCTCGGCGTCGATCAGCACGAAGGCGTGCAGCACCGATCCACCCTAACCCCGGGTCAGCCGGCCGTTGTCAGAGCATCCTCGCAACGATCAGTCGGGGGCGATACGGGCCCGCCGGGCCCGGAGTCGTGCGCTCCGCCGATCGGGTTCGAGAAGACCATCGCCTCGTCGGTGAGGCCGCTGGCCCGCAGGGCCCGGTAGTCGGCCAGGTAGCTCTGGTGGACCTGCCACGGGAACTTCGAGCCCTGCTTCGGGAACAGGTGCTGCGAGCGGTTGATGTAGCCCGAGTTGAGGCTGAGGAGCGGCTGGCGCGTCAGCCCCGTATCGGAGTTGACCGGCGTGCACTGGCGCATCCCGGTGGCGCGCATGTGGTTGAGCAGACGGCACACGTAGGCGCAGGTGAGGTCGGCCTTGAGCGTCCAGGACGCGTTGGTGTAGCCGAACGCCAGGGCCAGGTTCGGCACGCCCTCGAGCATCATCCCCTTGTAGGCCAGGAGCTCGCCCGGGTCCACGGCCTGCCCGTCGACCGACAGCTCCATCCCGCCCATGAACAGCAGCTCGAGTCCGGTGGCGGTGACGACGACGTCGGCCTCCAGCTCGGTGCCCGACCGCAGCAGCAACCCCCGCTCGGTGAACGACACGATGTGGTCGGTGGCCACCGAGACCGACCCGTCCCGGATGGCGGCGAACAGGTCCCCGTCCGGCACCAGGCACATCCGCTGGTCCCACGGGTCGTAGCGGGGCGTGAAGTGGGTGTCGATGTCGTACCCCGCCGGCAGCTGCCGCTCGAGGCCCTTGCGGAGCATCCGCTTCACCGTGGCCGGGCGGCGCCGGCTCAGCTGGTAGAAGCCCTGGGTCGTCAGGGCGTTGAACCACCGGATGGCGGGATCGGCCAGGCGGCGGGGAAGCCACCGGCGCAGGAGGGCGACGATCGGTGACCGGGACGGCAGGGAGGCGATGTAGGTGGGGGAGCGCTGGAGCATCGTGACGTGCTCCGCCGCACCGGCCATGGACGGCACAAGGGTCACCGCGGTGGCCCCGCTGCCGATCACGACGACCTTCTTGCCGGCATAGTCGAGGTCTTCCGGCCACGCCTGGGGATGCACGATCGTCCCCGGGAAGCGCTCGGTCCCCGGGAACTCGGGCTGGTAGCCGTGGTCGTAGCGGTAATAGCCGGTGCACGAGAAGAGGAAGCGGCAGGTGAGGACGACGGTCTCGATCCGATCTGTGCCCGTGCGCTCGGCCGTCACCCGCCAGCACGCATCCTCGGAGGACCACTCCGCCCTGACCACCCGGTGGTTGAAGCGGATCCGGCGGTCGACCCCGGTCGCCTCGGCGGTCTCTCTGATGTAGCGCAGGATCGACCCGCCCTCGGCTATCGACTCCCGTTGGTCCCACGGGCGGAACGAGTAGCCGAGGGTGAACATGTCGGAGTCGGAGCGCACCCCGGGGTAGCGGAACAGGTCCCACGTCCCCCCGATGGCGTCGCGCCCCTCGAGCACGGCGTAGCTGGCCCACGGGCAGCGCTTCTCGATGTAGCTGGCGGCGCCGATCCCGGACAGGCCGGCCCCCACGATGAGCACGTCGACGTGCTCGTTGGCTGCGTCGGTCACCCCTACGTTGTCGGCCGTGGTCAGGGTGCTCCCCTCCATCACGAGGCGCGGGCCACGAGGTGCTCGTTGAGCCTGCCGTCACGGCCGAAGAGCTCGCTGCGCCACTCCTCGATGAGGGCGGTCGTGTCCCGGTCGTCGGGGTGGAAGCCGGGGCGCTCGTACTCCTTGAGGCGCTCCCACATCGCCTTGGTCAGCAGCGGGGAGTGCCGGACCCGCCGCCAGCTGCGGCGCAGGCCCCCGCCCCGGTGGGTGGCGCGGTCCCCGAGGAGGGAGACGAACACCTGGGCGGCCAGCCCGCCTACGAAGGCGTAGCGCAGGATCTTCATGGTCACGACCCGGGTCCGCTCGCTGCCGCCGACGGCCTTGTACACGTCGAAGGCCACCGCCTTGTGCTCGGACTCCTCGAGGGCGTGCCACAGGAAGAGATCGCGCACGCCATCGTGGCCGAACATGGCCCGGACCCCGGCGTCGGTCAGCAGCAGCTCGGCCAGGGTGGCCGTGAAGTGCTCGAGGGCGGCGGTGGCGGCCAGGTTGGACTTGGCCGAGAGGAGCTTCTCGCGCTGGGCCAGGCCCCACTTGGTGAACCGCTCGACCCGCTTGGTCGGATAGCCGAGCTCGGCCAGCCGGTCGTTGAGCATGCGGTGCTCCCGGCCGTGCATGGCCTCCTGGCCGATGAAGCCGGCCACCTCCCGCTTCAGCTCGGGGTCGCTCACCTGGTCCCGGAAGTTCCGCAC
>DASUHN010000201.1 GCA_036273495.1 Acidimicrobiales bacterium
CCGAGGGTCAGCATCAACGGGGCCATGCTGACGGCGGCGGAGGGGAACAGCTCGATACAGAAGCGCACCAGGCCGTAGGTGCCGAGGGTGAACATGACCCCGGCCAGCACCATGGAGCCCCCCGTCGACGCCTCCACCTGGGCGTCGGGGAGCCAGGTGTGGAACGGGAAGATCGGCACCTTGACGGCGAAGGCGGCGGCGAAGCCCAGGAACAGCAGGATCGAGACGTCCTTGGACAGGTGCTGCTGGGCGGTGAGGCTCACCAGGTCGAAGGTGACGTGGCCGGTCGACCGGGCCTCGAGGAACACGAGCGCCAGGAGGGCCACGAGCATGAGCGCCGACCCGGCGAAGGTGTAGACGAAGAACTTGAGGGCCGCGCCCGAGCGGCGGGGGCCGGAGCCCCACCGGGCGATCAGCATGTACATCGGCGGCAGGGTCAGCTCGAAGAACAGGAAGAACAACAGCAGGTCGAGCGACATGAGGGCCCCGAGGCACCCCGCCTCGAGCAGAAGCATCCAGGCCGCATAGCCCCGCAGGTCCCGGTCCACGTGCGGCCCGGCGATGGCCACGGGGAACAGCACCGCCGTCACCGCCACGATGAACACCGAGATCCCGTCGACCCCGAGCTTCCACTGCACGCCGAAGGGGCGGATCCAGTCGTGCGCCACCACGAACTGGTAGCCGGGCTCCCCGGCCCGGAAGCGCACGGCCATGGCAATGGCCAGCCCCGCCACCACCAGCGAGGCGCCCGTGCCCAGCCAGCGGGCCAGCTCCTGGCGGGACCGGGGCAGCAGGACCAGGAGGACCGCCGCCGCCGCCGGCACGATGGCGATGGCGGGCAGGATCGGGAAGCCGAACCCGCCGCCGGCGGTGCTCTGGGGCACCGCCCCGGCCACGGTCAGGAGCGTGCTCACGAGACCCTCGCCAGCATGAACCCGAGGATCAGCACCGTCCCGGCCGCGATGCCCAGGGCGTAGTTGCGCACGTAGCCGGTCTGCAGCCGGCGGACCACGCCGCCGAGGCCGCGCGCCGCCCCCCCGACCCCGTTGACGAGCCCGTCCACGACCCGGTTCTCCACCAGCGTCGACAGGACCCGGCTGAAGGCCCCGCCGGCGTCGGTGAACACCGCCGTCGACAGCTCCTCGACGTAATAGCTGCGCCGGAGGAGGGCCGGCTCCAGCTCGGGCCGGTCCACCCGCCGGCTCCAGGTGCTCCACGCCAGGGCAATGCCGACCAGCGCCACCACCGTGGTGACGGTGAGCAGCGACGCCCGGAGGGCGCCGGACTCGGTGACGAGGTCACCCTGGCCGCTCGCCACGTGGGACAGCCAGGTGTCGAGGAACTTGAGCTTGCCGAAGGGGAGGTCGATGAGGCCGCCGAGCACGGTGGCCCCGGCCAGGATCACCAGCGGGTAGCGCATCACCCACGGCCCCTCGTGGGGCTCCCCGGCATGGCCGTCGCCTACGTGGGCCACGCCGCTGTCCGGGGCCGAGGCCCGGGCGGTGGTCCAGCGGGCCTGGCCGGTGAACACCAGCACGACCTGGCGCGTCATGTAGTAGGCGGTGAGCAGCACGGTGGCCACGCCGAGGGCCCACAGGGCCGGGCTCTTGTGGTAGGCGGCGCCGAGGATGTCGTCCTTGGACCAGAACCCGTTGAAGGGCGGCACGCCGGAGATGGCCAGCCAGGCCACGAAGAAGGTGGGTGCCGTCACCGGCAGATAGCGGCGCAGTCCCCCCATCCGCTTCATGTCCTGCTCGTCGCGGAGGGCGTGGATCACCGAGCCGGCGGCCAGGAAGAGCAGGGCCTTGAAGAAGGCGTGGCTCAGCATGTGGAAGATGGCCGCCCCGAAGGCCGCCGAGCCCACCCCGAGGAACATGTAGCCGAGCTGGGAGACGGTGGAGTAGGCGAGGACGCGTTTGATGTCGTCCTGGGCGCAGGCCACGGTGGCGGCGTAGAAGGCGGTGACGGCCCCGAGGATGGCGATGGCGGTGTATGCGGCCGGGGACACCGACAGGATCGGGTTGATCCTGGTCATCAGGTAGACGCCGGCGGTGACCATGGTGGCGGCGTGGATCAGGGCCGACACCGGGGTCGGGCCCTCCATGGCGTCGGGCAGCCACGAGTACAGGGGCAGCTGGGCCGACTTGCCGACGGCGCCGAGCAGCAGCAGGAGGGAGATGGCCAGGGCGGTGGTGTGGGAGAGGGGCGAGGCTCCGCCGAGGTGGGTGAACACCGTGCGGTAGTCGAGCGAGCCGAAGTGGCCGACGATCAGGAACATGGCCAGCAGGAACCCGAAGTCCCCCATCCGGTTGACCACGAAGGCCTTCTTGGCGGCGGTGGCCGCCGTGTTGCGCTCGAACCAGAAGCCGATCAGCAGGTAGGAGCAGGTGCCGACGCCCTCCCACCCGACGAAGGTGAACAGGAAGTTGCCGCCCAACACCAGCACGACCATCGAGAGGACGAACAGGTTGAGGTAGACGAAGAACTTCCGGTAGTCCGGGTCACCTTTCATGTAGCCGATCGAGTACAGGTGGATCAGGCCCGAGACTCCGGTCACGAACAGCGCCATGGTCGTCGAGAGCGGGTCGACGAGGGCCCCGACGCTGACCTTGAGGCCGCCGACCGGGATCCAGGTGAACCAGGTCTGGGTCACCTCCCGGTGGGCCGGCCCCATGTGATGGAGCCCGATGAAGGTGATGACCGCGGCCACGAACGACCCGGCCACGGCCAGGGTCCCGACCCATCCGGCGGCCGGGTCCCCGAAGCGGCGCCCGGAGAGGGCCAGCACGAGGAAGCCCGCGAGGGGCAGGAGCAGGATGGCCGGGGCGGCGTGGATCATCGGCAGGGACTCGTCATCGCGCTGGCCTAACCCTTGAGGATGTTGAGGTCGTCGGCGGTGGCGTCGGGCCGGCGCCGGAAGATCGACACGATGATGCCGAGCCCGACCACCACCTCGGCGGCGGCCACCACGAGCACGAAGAACACGAGCGACTGGCCGTTGATGTCCCCCAGCATCCGGGAGAAGGTGACGAAGGTCAGGTTCACGGCGTTGAGCATCAGCTCGATACACATGAACATGACCAGGACGCTGCGGCGCACGAGCAGGCCGACGGCGCCGATGCTGAACAGAACCGCCGCCAGCGCCAGGTACCAGGTTCCCCCGAGCGTCATACCGCCCCGACCTCCTCGTCGGTCACGTTGCGCACGCCGGCGGCGGCCTCGTCGGGGCCGAGGGCCGGGGCCAGCGGGGCGCCGACGTCGTCGCTCTCGGCCAGGGGCGGCGGGGCCGGGGGGGTGTGGGACGGCCGCCGGGCCAGCACCACCGCGGCC
This sequence comes from Acidimicrobiales bacterium, assembly GCA_036273495.1. Lineage (NCBI taxonomy): Bacteria > Bacillati > Actinomycetota > Acidimicrobiia > Acidimicrobiales > Acidimicrobiales bacterium. The sequence goes on from DASUHN010000201.1 coordinate 3,331, forward strand.
ATCACGGCGATGATCAGCAGGAGCGAGGTGAGCTCGAAGGGCAGCAGGTAGGTCGTGAACAGCGACTTGGCCAGCGCCCCGGTGTTGGCCCCGCCCCCGATGGCCCCCTGGCCCGGGGGCTTGGCCCCGGTGAGCCAGTGGCGCCAGCGGGCCAGGGCCAACAGCTCCCCGAGCGCGGCCGTGCCCAGCAGAACGGCCACCGGCCGTTGTCCCGGCAGCCTGGTCGTGGTCTCGGGCTCGGCCCGGTCCACCCCGAGCAGCATGATCACGAACAGGAACAGCACGACGATGGCGCCGGCGTAGACGATGACCTGGACGGCGGCGAGGAACTGGGCATCCTCCTCGACGAACAGCACCGCCACCCCGAACAGGGTCAGGACGAGCGAGAGGGCGGAGTAGACCGGGTTGCGCCACAGCACCACGCCGAGGGCGCCGACGAGCACGATGGCGGCGCAGATGGCGAAGACCACGCTGTCGACCATGGCCGTGGCCAGCACCGGGGCTCCGAGGGCCGCGCTCACTCGGGGTCCCCCTCGTGGGCGTGGGCCAGGTCGGCCTGGTGCACGGCGGCCTCGCGCAGGCCGTAGGCGTCGGGGCCGTGGTGCTCGGGCGGGAGCTCCCGGGTCTGGCCCGCCTCGGGGGCGCGCACGCCGTAGCCGAGCTCGCCCGACCAGTGCACGACTCCCTCCTCGGCGCCCACCCCCGCCGAGGCGGTGGCGCGCATCCAGGCCGAGGTGTGGCGGTCCTCGCCCGGGCGCCAGTCCTCCCAGGGCAGCTGCTGGGGCCGGCCCTCGTCGTCCACCAGCAGCTCGTCGCGCGTGTAGATGGCGTCCTGGCGGTTGGTGAAGGAGAACTCGAACAGCTTGGACTCGGTGATGGCCTCGGTGGGGCACGCCTCGACGCAGAGGTCGCAGTGGATGCAGCGCAGGTAGTTGATCTCGTAGACGAAGCCGTAGCGCTCGCCGGGCGAGACCGGGGAGTCGGGCGGGTTGTCGGCGCCCCGCACGTAGATGCAGCGGGCCGGGCACACCCCGGCGCACAGCTCGCACCCGATGCACTTCTCCATGCCGTCCTCGTAGCGGTTGAGGACGTGCCGGCCGTGGAGGCGCACAGGCTTGCGCCGCTTCTCGTCGGGGTAGCGCGACGTGACCCGGGGCAGGAAGATCTGGCGCAGGGTCACCTTGAACCCGGTCAGGTAGCCCATCAGTTGTACGCCTCCCCGACGTGGCGCCCGCTGACGGTCATGGCCCGGACCAGCATGGCGCCGGACACGATCCCGAGACCGACCACGACCAGGCCCCACCCGAGGCTGACGCGCATGGCGGCGATGACGAGCAGCCAGCCCAGGGAGATCGGGATCAGGAACTTCCAGCCCAGCCCCATCAGCTGGTCGTAGCGCAGGCGGGGCAGGGTGGCCCGCAGCCAGACCTGGACGAACAGCAGCACGATCACCTTCCCGGTGAACCACAGGATCGGCCACAGCCACCGCACCACGTGGAAGCCGGGGCCGTCGGGGCCGCCGAGGAAGAGGGTGACGGCTATGGCCGACATGGTGACCGAGCCCATGAATTCGGTGAGCTGGAACAGGGCGAAGCGCAGCGACGAGTACTCGGTGTGGAACCCGCCCACCAGCTCCTGCTCCGCCTCGACCAGGTCGAACGGCGGCCGGTTCATCTCGGCCGTCGACGCCACCATGAACACGAGGAACGGCACGAAGCCGAGCCGGAAGACGTTCCAGTTCGGGATGAACCCCCGGATCACCCCGTTCTGGGCGGCCACGATGGCCCGGGTCGACAGGCTCCCGGTGATCAGGACGGCGGCGGCCACCGACAACGAGAACGCCGCCTCGTAGGAGATCAGCTGGGCGGAGGCGCGGATGCCGCCGAGGAGCGGGTACTTCGACCCCGACGACCACCCGGCCAGGAGCACGCCGTACACCGCCACCGCCGACAGGGCCAGCACCAGCAGGATGCCGATCGGGGGGTCGGCCACCTGCAGCTCGGTGCTGCGATGGCCGAAGTGGATCACCCCGCCGATCGGCACGACGGCGAACAGGGTGAACGCCGGCACCGCCGACAAGTAGGGCGCCAGGCGGAAGATGTGCCGGTCGGCCCGGTCGGGGAGGAGGTCCTCCTTGAAGAAGAGCTTGGCCCCGTCGGCGAGGGACTGCAGGATTCCCCACGGCCCGGCCCGGTCGGGACCGATGCGGTTCTGCATGTCGGAGATGACCTTGCGCTCGAACCACACCATGGCCAGCACCGACACCAGGAGGAGGGCGAACGCCACCAGTACCTTGATCACCAGCGTGATGCCGGCGGCCAGGTCGATGCCGTGGATGAATATCGGATCGCCCATGGCTATTCCTTCGCCTCCTTCGCGACGGCGGAGGCGGGTGCGGTTTCCAACCGGACGTCGGTCACCGGCTGGCTGGAGTCGATGAGGGCGGCGGCGCCGCCGTCGGGCTGGTGGAAGGCCAGCCACCCCGCCCCCCGCGGCACGCCGGGATCGGCCTCCACCGGGAGCACGAAGCCGCCCCGCGCCGACGCCACGCGGACCTGGCCACCGGTCGTCACACCGAGGCGGTCGAGGTCGTAGGGGTTGGCCCGCAGCCGGGCGCCGGGGGCCAGGCCGGCCAGGGCGGGGCTGGCCTGGGTCATCACTGCCGCGTCGTACAGGGTGCGGGACGAGACCAGCCGCAGGGAGTAGGCGTCGAGGGGGGTTAGCGACAGCTCGGCGCGGGCCGGCGGCGGACCGAGCAGGGCGGGGGGCGGTCCCTCGGGCCGGGCGGGGACCCGGGCCGCGGTGGCGGGCGGCAGCGGCACGGTGGCGGTGGCCTTCACGCCCTGCTGCTCCACCGCCCCGATGCCGGGGTCGGACATGGGGTCGATCGGCGCCGGCGCCGGCTGGGTCGCGCCCCCGCCGGTGTCCACGCCCCCTCCCCCCATCGCCGGACCGCCGCCGGGGCGGCCCGAGCCGGGCGCCCAGTCCCCCGCCTCAATGGCGGCCGCCGCTCCGGACGCGAGCGGCACCACCACGCCGTCGCGGGCCGCCGCCGACAGGAGGAGCGGACCGGTGAGGCCCCGGTGCGACGGGGCCAGCGCCTCGATCTCCGCCCACAGCTCCTCGAGGGTGGCCGGCCCGAGGTCGGTGCCCAGCCGGGCGGCCAGCTCCACCGCGATGATCCAGTCCGGCCACGCCACGCCCGGAGGCACCACCTTCTGGGCCAGCCGGGTCACCCGGCCCTCGAGGTTGGTGGTGGTGCCGGGGCGCTCGGCGTACATGGCCGCCGGCAGCACCACGTCGGCCTTCCGGGACGAGTCGGTCAGGAAGGTGTCGACGGCCACGATCAGGCCCACCCCGGCCAGGGCCTGCTCGGCCAGCCGGGTGTCGGGGAAGTCGGCCACCGGGTCGGCGCCGAGCAGGATCAGGGCGTGGATCCGGCCCTCGGCCGCCGCGGCCAGGATCCCCCGGGCGTCGAGACCGGGCTCCTCGGGCACCTGGCCCCACGCCCGGGTGTACCAGTCCCGGCCGGCGTCGAGGGACACCCGTCCCGGCAACACGCCGGGGGCCAGGCCCATGTCGAGGGCGCCGAGGACGTTGCCCCGCCGGGCGGCGGGCAGGAAGCGGGCGTCGGGCCGGGCCGCGGCCAGCAGGGCGGCGGCCTGGGAGGGGAAGGCGGCCGACTCGGCGAGGGAGGGGCGGCCGATGACCATCACCACGCTGCCGGCCCCGGCCAGGAGATCGCGGGCCCGCCCGACCTCACCGGCGGGGACCCCGGCCACCTCGGCGCTGGGGGCCTGGGCGGCGAGGAGGGCGGAGACGAGGGAGGCGGCTTCCCCCGGGCGGTGGGCGAGGCTGATGTCGGCATAGGGAGTGAGGCCGGAGTGGGTCTGGCCCAGCTCGACCAGCCGGGGCCCGGTGCCGCCGGCCTGCCGCTCGAGGACGGCCGCCCGCAGCCGGAGGTAGAGGACGGGCAGCTCCTCTTTGATGTCGGGCGCGAGGAGCACGACCACGTCGGCGGCGCAGGCCTGGTCGATGGTGGCGCGGGGCAGGCCGAGGATCACCTCGGCGGGGAGGCCGTCCCCCATCTGGGCGTCCACGTGGTCGGTGCCGATGACGCCCTTGGCGAGCTTGGCCCAGGCGTAGGCGTCCTCGTTGGGCAGGCGGGACCCGCCCAGCACGGCCACGGCCTGGGGCCCGTGCAGGCGGCGGACCTCCTCGATGCCCCGGGCGGCGGCGGCGAGCGCCTCCGACCACCCGACCGGGACCAGCTCGTCGCCGCGGCGGGCCAGCGGCCGGGCGAGGCGCTCGGGGCTGTCGATGGCCTGGTAGTCGAACCGGCCCCGGTCGCACAGCCACGACTGGTTCACCGGGTCGGAGTCGATGCCCAGGTAGCGGGTGATCCGGTTGGACGACGACTGCACCGCCACCGCGCAGCCCACCGAGCAGGTCGTGCACGTGCTCTCGACCTGCTCGAGATCCCACGGGCGGGCCCGGAACCGGTACGGGACGGCGGTCAGGGCGCCGACCGGGCAGATCTGGATGGTGTTGCCGCTGAAGTAGGAGGTGAACGGCGCCTCGCTGAACACCGCCACCTCCAGCTCGTCCCCCCGGCCGGCGAAGTCGATCAGGGGGTCCCCCGCCACCTCGTCAGCGAAGCGGGTGCAGCGGGCGCACTGGATGCAGCGCTCACGGTCGAGCAGCACGAGCGGACCGATCTCGATCGGCTTCTCGAAGTGCCGCTTCTCCTCGATGAAGCGGCTCTCCCCCGGACCGAACGAGATCGTCTGGTCCTGGAGGGGGCATTCCCCGCCTTTGTCGCACACCGGGCAGTCGAGGGGGTGGTTGATCAGCAGGAACTCGAGGACGCCGTCCTGGGCCTTGCGGACGTTGTCGGTGGTGGTCAGCACTTCCTGACCGTCGGCCACCTCCACGTAGCACGCCGGCTGGAGGGCGAAGCCGCGCGGCCCCTTCACCTCCACCAGGCACATCCGGCACATGCCAACCGGCTTCATCCGGGGGTGGTAGCAGAAGCGGGGGATGTAGGTGCCGGCCCGCTCGGCGGCGGCGATCAGCAGCTCCCCCTTGCGCGCCGCCACCTCGCGGCCGTCGATGGTGACGGTCACCGGCTCGGTGGTGGGGCGGATGCGCAGCTCAGCCATGCGGGCAGGCCCCGTCCTTGATGTGCAGCAGGTACTCGTCGCGGTACATGCGCATCGACGTCACGACGGCGGGCGGGATCGAGGGCCCGAGGGGGCAGATGGTGGTCTGCTTGGGCGGCCACACCAGGTCGGGCGAGATGTTGTCGCACACGTCGAGCAGCAGGTCGAGGTCCTCCTCGCGGCCCTGGCCCGCCTCGATGCGGCGCAGCACCTTCTCCACCCAGCCCGAGCCCTCCCGGCACGGGGTGCACTGGCCGCACGACTCGCGGTGGAAGAAGCGGGAGATGCGCCAGGCGGCGCGCACCATGCACGTGCGCTCGTCCATCACCACGACCGAGCCGGAGCCCAGCATGGTGCCGGCGTCCTGCACCGCCTTCTGGTCGAGGTGGATGTCGAGCTGCTCGGGCCCGATCCACGGCGAGGACGCCCCGCCCGGGATCACCGCCTTGATGGCGTTGCCGTCCCGCACCCCCCCGCCCAGCTCCGGCGAGTAGATGAGGTCGCGGAAGGTGGGCTTGCTCATCTCGATCTCGTAGTTGCCCGGCCGGCGCACGTGCCCGGCGAGGGCGAAGATCCTCGTCCCCGTCGACGTCGGCTCCCCCAGGGCGGCCAGGGCCGCTCCGCCGTGGTTGACGATCCACGGGAGCGAGGAGATCGTCTCCACGTTGTTGACGACGGTCGGCTCCATGTAGAGGCCCATCACCGCCGGGTAGTACGGGGGCTTGATGCGAGGGAAGCCCCGCTTGCCCTCCAGGCTCTCGAGCAGGCCGGTCTCGTCCCCGCAGATGTAGGCGCCGGCGCCGGGGTGCACGACGATGTCGACCGAGAAGCCCGACCCGAAGATGTCCCGGCCCACCGCCCCGTGGCGGTAGGCGTCGTTGAGGGCGGCCTGAACCCGCTCCAGCCCGAGGGCAAACTCCCCGCGCACGTACAGGAACACCTGCATGGCGCCCACCGCGTAGGCGGCGATCACCGCCCCCTCGATCAGCTGGTGGGGGTCCCGGGTGAGGATGGCGTGGTCCTTGAACGTGGCCGGCTCGCTCTCGTCCCCGTTGATCACCAGGTAGCGCACGGGCGCCGGCCGCAGCATCGACCACTTGCGCCCCGTGGGGAACCCGGCGCCGCCCCGGCCCAGGAGGCCGGAGGTGTCGACCTCGGCCGCCACCTGCTCGGGGTGCATCCCGAGGGCCTTGCGGAGGGCGTCGTACCCGCCCGTGGCCAGGAAACGCGAGAGCGTGTGGGAGTCGTCGTGCTCGAAGCGCGACGTGACCACCTTGGGCGCGTCGAGGAAGCTCACGCCGCCCCTCCGGCGGGACGGGCCGCGGCCCGCTCGCTCCGTGCCTGGTCGGAGGCGGCCCGCTGCGTCGCCACCTCGTCGGCCGGGACCCGCAGGCCCCCGTCCCGGCGCACCCGGTTGAGGGTGCCGTGGGCGGGCACGTCCTCGGCCAGCCGTCCGGCCCGGGCGTCGGCGATCAGCCGGTCGAAGTCGGCGCCGGTGAGGGGGCCGAAGAAGCGGTAGTTCACGATGGCGCACGGGGCCCGGTCGCAGTAGGCGATGCACTCCACCTCTTCGAGGGTCACCGTCCCGTCGGGCGTGGTCCCGCCCACGGGTGTGCCCAGCGAGTCCTCGGCGTGCTCGAGCAGCTCGTAGCCGCCGGCCAGGAGGCAGGCGATGTTGGTGCAGATCCCCACCAGGTAGCGGCCCACCGGCTCGGTGTGGAGCATGTCGTAGAACGACGCCGTCCCCTCCACCTCGGCCGGGGTCAGCCCGAGCAGCTCGGCGATGTGCTCGACGGCCTCGGGCGTCAGCCATCCGTCCTGCTCCTGGGCGATGTGGCACAGGGGCACGAGGGCCGAGCGGGGGTGGGGATAGAGCGCGATCGTCTCCCTGGCCCGGGCCAGGTTGGCGCTGTCCAGGCGGGCCACTAGCGGTCCACGCCCCCCATCACCGGGTCGACGGAGGAAATCACGGCCACGGCGTCGGCCACCAGGCCGCCCCGGATCATGATCGGCAGGCTCTGGAGGTTCACGAAGCTGGCGTCGCGCAGGTGCATGCGGTACGGCTTGGGGGAGCCGTCGGACGCCAGGTAGCAGCCGACCTCCCCCCGCGGCCCCTCCACCCCGACGTACACCTCCCCCTCGGGGACCTTGAACCCCTCGGTGAAGATCTTGAAGTGGTGGATGAGCGCCTCCATCGACTCGTCGATGCGGCGGCGCGGCGGCGGGGTGACCTTCTTGTCCTGGACCCGGTAGTCCCCGGACGGCATGGCGTCGCTGATCTGGCGGATGATGCGCAGCGACTCGCGGATCTCGTTGAGGCGGATGGCGTAGCGGTCGAAGGCGTCCCCGAAGCTGCCCACGATCACGTCGAAGTCGAGGTCGTCGTAGAACATGTAGGGCATGTCGCGGCGCAGGTCCCACGCCACTCCGGTGCAGCGCAGGATCGGTCCCGTGGCGCCGAGGGCCACCGCCTCCTCGGCCGTGATCACGCCGACGCCCTGGGTCCGCTCCCGGAAGATGGGCTGGCCGGTGAACAGCTCGTCGTACTCGTCGAGACGGGGCGGGATCACGTGGAGGATCTCCTCCACGTCGGCCCGCCAGCCGTCGGGCAGGTCGGCCGCCACGCCGCCGGGGCGGATGTAGTTGTGGTTCATCCGCAGCCCGGTGGTCTTCTGGAAGAAGTCGAGGATCATCTCCCGCTCCCGGAAGCCGTAGATCATCATCGACGTCGAGCCCACGTCCATGCCGTTGGTGGCCAGCCACAGGAGGTGGGAGGACACCCGGTTGAGCTCGGTGACCAGCATGCGGATCCACGTGGCGCGGGGCGGCATCTCGACCTCGAGCAGGGCCTCGACCGCGAGCGAGAAGGCCAGTTCGTTGAAGAGCGGCGCCAGGTAGTCCATGCGCGTGACGTTGGTGCAGCCCTGGACGTAGGTGAGTTCCTCGGCGGTCTTCTCCATGCCGGTGTGCAGGTAGCCGATGATCGGCTTGCTGCGCAGGATGGTCTCCCCGTCGAGCTCCAGCATGATCCGCAGCACGCCGTGGGTGGAGGGGTGCTGCGGGCCCATGTTGATGATCATGGTCTCGTCCTCGCCGGCCTCGATGTCGACGTCGCGACTGTCGAGGACGCCCCCTCCGGGCAGGCGCAGCACCGCCCCCTTCTCCCGCAGCAGCTCGAGGGAGTCGGTGGCGGTGCGGGGCAGCATCTCCTGGCTGCCCTCGTAGGTCTCCTCCACCAGGTCGGCGTGCCGGCCGGCGCGGGTGGAGGTGGTGCGGTCGTCGCTCATGTCACCTCGTGTCCGGCGGGTGCTTGAACTGCACCGGCACCCGGCCGACGGCGTAGTCCTTGCGCAGGGGGTGGCCCTCCCAGTCCTCGGGCATGAGGATGCGGGACAGGTCGGGGTGACCGGTGAACACGATCCCGAACATGTCGTAGGCCTCGCGCTCCATGGCCTCGGTGCCGGGATACACCAGGAACAGCGACGGCAGGGCGGGATCGGACTCGGGAACCTGCACCCGGAGGCGGACCCGCTGGCGCCGCGAGTAGGAGATCAGGTTGACCACGATCTCGAAGCGTTCCGCCTTCACCCCGTCGGGCAGGGCCCGGCCCGGGTGGGCCAGGTAGTCGACCCCGCACAGGTCGACGATCCCGTTGAACCCGTCCGCCCGGAGCCGCTCGACGAGCCCGCGGTAGCCGGTGGCGGGCACGTGCAGGACGGTCTGGCCACGCGACCACGAGACCGGCACCCCGTAGGAGGCGGCGTCCTCCTCGCTGATGTGGTGGGTGGCCACCGTGGTCATCAGCGGGGCACCCCGATGCTGACGTCGACCGGCTCCACCCCCGCCCCGCCCGGATGGGGGAGCATGAGCTGGGCCCCGGCGCCGGTGAGCTCGCGCCGGTGGTGCAGCTCCCCGATCTTGATCTTGGCGTGGAGGGTGAGGATGGCGTGCAGCAGGGTCTCGGGGGTGGGCGGGCAGCCGGGGGCGTAGACGTCGACGGGAACGACCTGGTCCACGCCCTGGACGATGGCGTAGTTGTTGAACATCCCCCCGGTCGACGCGCACACGCCCATCGAGATGACCCACTTCGGCTCCATCATCTGGTCGTAGACCTGGCGCAGGACCGGGGCCATCTTCTGGCTCACCCGGCCGGCCACGATCATCAGGTCGGCCTGGCGGGGGGAGGCCCGGAACACCTCCATCCCGAAGCGGGAGATGTCGAAGTGGGCGGCGCCGGTGGCCATCATCTCGATGGCGCAGCACGCCAGCCCGAAGGTGGCGGGCCACACGCTGTTTCGCCGGGCCCACTTCACCAGCTCCTCGATCGGCGCGGTGAGGAAGTTGTGGTTGAGGTCCTCGAAGCCCATGGTCGGCCGGCCCTACGCCGCTTCCTCGGAGCCGCGCGGCAGGCGCCGCACGGTGGACTCCGACGTGCGCGCCGGTGAGACGGGGGCCACCGGCCGCAGCCGCTTGAGCGGGCCCCAGTCCAGCGCCCCGTGGCTGATGATGTAGACGAACGCCACGAACACCGACGCCACGAAGGTGATCATCTCGACGAGCAGGAACACCGCCGGGTGAGGGGGCTGGAAGATCACCGCCCACGGGAAGAGGAAGATGATCTCGATGTCGAAGATGATGAACAGCATCGCCACCAGGTAGAAGCGCACCGGGAAGCGCTGCGCCGGCTCGCGCTCGGGGACGATCCCGCACTCGTAGGGCGCCGCCTTGGCCTCGGTCGGCCGGCGCGGGGCCAGCAGGCCCGACACGAAGAAGGACACGCCGGCAAACAGAGCGGCCAGGATGAGGAGGGCCAGGATCGGTGTGTACTGGGTCATGGCGGCCCGCTCTCCGTCGCAGTCTGATCGCCTACGAGGCAAACCTAGCGCCGCGGCCCCACCCTCCCGCCAAACGCGTTCGCTCGTGAACATGTGATCGTCTTAAGGTCGGCTCGGTGCGCGACGTCCTGGTGATCGGTGGCGGCCCGGCCGGCGCGGCGTGCGCCTACTGGCTGGCCGACGCCGGTTGGGACGTCCTGCTCCTCGAGAAGAAGCGCTACCCGCGGGAGAAGACGTGCGGGGACGGCCTCACCCCCCGCTCCGTGCGCCAGCTGGCCGACATGGGCCTCGACGACGAGCTCCGGCGCCACCACCGCTTCGTGGGGCTGCGCTCGGTGGCCTTCGGGCGCTCCCTGGACCTGGCCTGGCCCGAGCATCCCGGCTTCCCGTCCTACGGCTACGTCGTGACCCGCCACGACCTCGACCAGCTGGTGGCCGAGCGGGCCGAGAAGGCGGGCGCCACGCTGTGGCAGGAGGCGGAGGCGGTCTCGCCCCTTTTGGACGACGCCGGCCGGGTCGGGGGGGCCGTCGTCA
>DASUHN010000202.1 GCA_036273495.1 Acidimicrobiales bacterium
GAGCACTTCATCTACGACGACGACGGCAATCCCCTCACCACCACGTTCATGGACTACCTCCTTCCGACGACCACCGAGATCCCCGAAGTCGAGGTCGGACACATCGAGACGCCGGCCTCGAGCAATCCCGGCGGCTACAAGGGGATGGGGGAAGGCGGTGCCATCGGTGCCCACGCCGCGGTGGCCAATGCGGTGGCCGATGCCCTCTCCCATCTCGGGGTCAAGGTGACGAGCACACCGCTCGGACCCCGGGAGATCTTCGAGCTGGTGCAGGCAGCGGGCGGGATGCCCACCCCCGCGGGTGCCCCCAGTCCGTGAAACCGGCCCCGTTCGCGTACCACCGAGCTGTAAGCGCCGACCATGCGCTCTCGCTTCTTTCGGAGCTGGGAGACGACGCCAAGATCCTGGCCGGTGGCCAGAGTCTGGTGCCTCTCCTGGCTCTGCGTCTCACCCGCTTCGATCACCTGATCGACATCAACCGGGCTGAGGATCTGTTTGGAGTCGATGCCGGTGCCGAGGAGGTGACCGTCGGCGCCATGGTGCGCCAGGCGGCGTTGACGGGCCCTTCCGACGTGACGGCCGCCGTCCCGCTTCTCCCGGCGGCGACGCGCCACATCGGCCATTTCCAGATCCGCAATCGCGGCACCCTGGGAGGATCGCTGTCGCATGGCGATCCCGCCGCCGAGTACCCGGCGGTGGCGCTGGCCCTCGACGCCCGCATGAACCTGCGCTCTCAGCGGGGCAGCCGGGCCGTTTCCACGGCCGAGTTCTTCGTCTCCACCTTCGTCACATCCGTCCAGCCGGACGAGCTGCTCGAATCCGTCACCTTCCCGGTCTGGGGGCCGGGGAGCGGCTTCGCCGTGCACGAGGCCGCCCGCCGGGTCGGGGACTTTGCCATCGCGGGGTCGGCGGCCGGCCTCCAGGCTGACCGATCAGGACGGGTGGTCAGGGCGGCGGTGGCCCTGTTCGGCATGGGCTCGACACCCGTCCGGGCCACTGGCGCCGAATCGGCTCTGGTCGGCCGGACCGCATTGGAGCTGGGCCAGGGGGCGCTGGCCGAAGTGGCCCGACTGGCGGTCCACGATGTCGATGCCCCGTCCGACATCCATGCTTCGTCCGCCTACCGAAGCGTCGTCGGCGCCGCCATGGTCGAACGGGCCCTTACCGACGCGCTGGGTACCGCCATCGGAGAGGGAGGTCGCTAGTGGTGGCGCCGGTGCCTGTGAGCGTACGCGTGAACGAGGAGGAGTTCAGCGCCGAAGTCGACCCCCGACTGACCCTGGCCGACTTCCTGCGGGGGGAGTGCGGGCTGACGGGCACCCATCTGGCCTGTGAGCACGGGGTGTGCGGCGCGTGCACCGTGATGGTGGACGAGGTGGCCGTGAGGGCGTGCCTGATGTTCGCCGTACAGGCCGACTGCTGCTCGGTGCTGACCATCGAGGGCCTGGCCCCCGGTCCCGACCGGCTCCATCCGGTGCAGCAGGCCTTCATGGAGTGTCACGGGCTGCAGTGCGGGTTCTGCACGCCCGGATTCGTGATGTCGGTCCACGCCTTCCTCCGCGACAACCCCGACCCGACCGACGAGGAGATCCGCGAGGGCCTGGCGGGCAACCTCTGCCGCTGCACCGGGTACCAGGGCATCCTGCGGGCCGTCAGAATGGCTGCTCGAGGATCCTCTCCCTCCCACTGACGCGTGTGAGCGAGGGAGAGCACGGCGGGTACAGTGCGCGCCCATGTTGTTCGGTGCGACTTCGCAGCCAGTGGTCATTGTTCCACACGGAGTAACGACGTGGGACTGGATACACGCCGGCATCATCGCCGCGGTGACCATCGCGTTGTGCCTGGTCCCGCGGAGGACCGTCGGTAGGGTCCGCAGGGGAGACACCGACGGGGTCGTCGTCCGGGTGGTCGAGCGGATCCTCGTCTACATAGTCGTCGTCGTGGGCTGCCTGTACACCCTGACGGCGCTACGGGTGCAGATCGGCCCGCTGCTCGGCGCCCTGGGGATAGGTGGCATCGCGCTCGCGTTTGCCCTGCAGGACACCCTGCAGAACCTGGTGGCCGGCGTCATCCTCCAGGCGCGCCGGCCGTTCCGGCGGGGGGATCAGGTCCATATCGACAAGTACGAGGGCATCATCGAGGACGTCGACCTGCGCAACGTGTCACTCGTGACGTTCGACGGGCTCAATGTCTTCCTGCCCAACAAGACCGTCCTCGAGAATCCGATCGTGAACTACACCAGGACACCGACGCGGCGCACGCAGTTGGACGTCGGTGTCGCGTACGGGACCGACCTGTCCCGGGCCCAGCAGGTGCTGGTCGAGGCGGCCCTGGGGACTACCGGCATCGAGCCGTCTCCCGCTCCGACCGCCTGGGTCAGGGAGTTCGGGGAGTCCTCGGTCAACTTTGTCCTGCTGTTCTGGCACGCGGTGGACCGGACCGGGGTGTGGCAGGCCCGGAGCAACGTGGCCACGACGGTCCAGACCGCCCTAGCCGAGGCCGGCATCGCCATCCCGTTCCCCCACCAGATCGTGCACCTGCAGCCCGAAGGACCGGCGGCCCGGCCCGAGCGGTCAGCAGACAACGGAGACAAGGCCAGGGTGTAGGGAACCGGTTGGGTTTCCGGCTCGGGAGGCGTAGCTTCCGGGCATGTCAGACGCAGCCGAGATCTTCCCCACGGCACAGCTCAATCAGGTCCTGAGCGAGGTTCTCGACGTCGTCCAGGACGTGAAGCAGGCTCACCGGAAGGTTCCAGAAGCAGGCGCCCTTCACGCCGAGCTCGACCGGCTGTTCGTCGACCTGAAGACGTGGGCCGAGCTCCTCGTCGAGGAGGATCGGGTTCTCGGCGTCTCTCCACTGAGTGAGCTTCCGACGGCGGCAGGCCGAGTGCCGGTGAACCTCTGGGCCGGATCCCCGACCGACGCGGACGTCCGCCGGGTCGTGGGGGACCACCTCGACCGCCTGCAAGTCCACCTGGAGAGGGCAACCGCCGCCGCGCCCGACCCGGGCGCCACGACCGTCCTGATGTCGATCCGGGCGGGCCTGGAGCCCCACCTCGACGCCATGCGGACTTGAGGTTCGCCGTCAGGTGGCGCCAATGAGGCGCCAACCGGCCGGGCCTCGCCGGGAGCGATCGGTCCGGTCCTACCTGCTCCGGACGCGCCTGCTCGCGTTGCTGGCCCTCGCCGCCCTGGTCGCGGGCGTGGTATCGAACTTCACGAGCGGGACCTTCTGGGAGCGCCACGCCCTGCTGGCGGGCATGGTGGCCAGCGTGATCGTGGTGATGCTGTCGGTGGGTGTGATCAACGAGATCGTCGAACGCAGACGACGGCAGCGGTGGAGCGTCCTGGCCCAGTACGTGATGCTCGAGCTGGTGCGCAACGCCCGGATGATCTGGTCCGGCGTCCTGGAGGTGGCGGCCCTGCTGCCGGACGAGGCCGGGCCGGAGGATCGTGTCGGTGCCGGACAGGAGATCGTGCGGGACACCCCGCGGTTGACCGCCGCTCTGCTCGAGGTGACCGGTGACCGGGAGCGGCGCGCCCGCCTCCATGCCGAGATCACCTTGCTGGCCGAACACTCGAACGAGGTGCTGAGCCGCTGGGCGGCGGTGATGCTCGGTACGGATGTGTACGCGGAAGTCATCGATCGTCATGTCGAGCTCGCAGGTGACATGGCGTGGATCGGTGATGTTCTCGACAACTCCCAACCCTCCGACGACGGTCGCAGGCAGCGCCGGGCCAGGAGCAACCCGGCGACGCAGATCTGGCGCGACCTGGGTGGGCAGTGGCTCGCCGACCGGATAGTGGTGATCGTTCAGCTGGCCGCGGCGCTGGACCGGGGCACTCTCGACCTGGCCCTCGAGATCGTGCCCGTGCAGTGGTGGGAGTCCCGACTCGCCACCGCCGGGCCCGGAAGCGCCGGCTCATCGCCAGTTGGTCGAGATGAGCGTGGCGACGAAGGCAACGTAACCTCCGACGATCAGCAGGCCCTGGCTGCGGACCAGACCCCGTCCCGACCAGGCCATCCCCAGCACCAGCCCGGTGAGCGCGGCGTACCATGCCGCGACCAACAGTCCCGATGAGGCCCCGGCCAGACCGGTGACGGTGGCCGGGATCAGGAGGCCGACCACGACGTTGATCGTGTTGCTGTTGAGGGCGGTGCTGAGCAGCGCCGCGCCGCGCCCACGGGCGCCGAGGTAGATCCCGGCGGCGGCATTGGGGATGCTCGTCACAACCGCCAGCACGATCCCGCCGAGCACGATGTCGGGGACGGCCCACCGGCGGCCGAGGGACGACGCCGACCGCTCCATGGCGACGCTGGCCACCACCACGACCACCAGCAGGACGGCAGCCTCGATCGCGTCGCGTCGGGTTCCTCTCCGGGGCCGGATGGCCTGGACGAGGTCGAGCTCCTCCTCGGCCACCGCCGTCCGCAGCCAACGGCTCCACCGGCCCGGGACCAGGCGCCCCAACCGGTGGGGCCGGCCGGCAAGAGCCGAGACATACGGCACGAGCACCGGGAGCGTGAGAAGGAGGCCCGCCGCCGGCGGGAGGACCCCGCCGACAGTGCACAGGCAGGCGCCGGCGGTCCAGAGCCCGACGGCGCCGTCGAGGAGGATGACCCGACGGTGGAGCCGGGTGCTCCCGGCCATCACCGCCGAAAGACCCAGGAGCGCCGCCAGGTTGAACACGTTCGAGCCCAGGACGACACCGGCACCTACGGCGTGCTGGTGGTGGGACAGTGCCGTCAGGGCCGAGGTGATCTCCGGTGTGTCCGCCGCCAGGGCGGCCACCAGGCCGAGCAGTCCCTCGGTGAGGCCGAGCAGTTCCCCGATGCGCTCCAGCCGCGAGGCGAGAGCCCAGCTGGTCGTCAGGCTGGAGACGGCCCCGAGTCCGAACACCACCAGGGAAACGGCCACGTCGGCTCCAAATCGGCAAGGCGGACAGAAACTGCCGACCAGGCTTCCCGGCGCTCCGGAAGGGACTCTACTGCCCGACGCCCGACCCGGCGGCGGGGGGGCGGGCTGAACCTGGGCCCGGGATCGATCTCCGCCGCCTAGCGTTGCGGCGGTGTCACCCCGATGGCCGCAGCTCCCCGGGTACGACGAGTGGAGCGCCACGTGCGACACGCTCCACGCCCACACCCAGGTGCTGGGCAAGCTGGCTGTGACGCTGGCCCCGCCCGAGCCCCAGCTGCAGCACGCCGCCCTCCGCCTGACCCCCCGGGGCTGGGAGACGGCGCCGCTGCCGGCACCGGACGGCTCGGGGGCCCTGGTCGTCGCCCTCGACCTGCACGCCCACCATGCCGTGGCCGAGCACAGCGACGGCCGGACCCGGCGGGTGCCGCTCGGACCTGACCGCCCGGTCGGCCAGGTGACCCGCGACCTTCTGGACGCGGTCGCGACACTCGTCGGGCGGGTGACCATCGACCCCCGCCCGCAGGAGACGCCCTGGACGACGCCTCTGGACCAGGACGAGGAGCACCACACCTATGACCCCACCCAGGTGGAGGCCTACCTGGCCGCGGCCACCCGTGCCGCCCTGGTGCTCTCCGCCCTGCGCGCTCCGTACCGGGGTCGCTCCACGCCGGTGAACGCGTGGTGGGGAACCTTCGACCTGGCGGTCGGCCTGTTCTCCGGTGAGCCCGCCGATCCCCCGTCGGAGGGGTTCATCATGCGCAACTCCGCCAACGCCCAGCAGATCGAGGTGGGGTGGTGGCCGGGGGACGGGCGCTACCCCCGTCCCGCCTTCTTCGCCTTCGCCGTGCCCGCCCCCGAGGGGCTCGACCGGGCCGCCCTGGCGCCACCCGCCGCCCGCTGGGACCCCGAGCTCAAGGAGTTCCTCCTGGCCTGGGACGACGTCAGCGCCATGCCCGACCCCCACCGGGCCGCCGTCGACTTCGGGCTGTCGGTCATCCGCCACGCCTGCGAGGTGTGCGGGTGGGACCGGATGCTTGCCGCCAGCGCCGAGGGCCGGCCGCCCCCGGTCACCTGAACCCGGCACCGGTCCCGCTCCGTGTGATCGAGTACCGCCATGCCCCCTCCATCCGCTGAAGACCGGGCGGGCTTCGCGACGCGGGCGATCCACCGCGCCGCTGCCCCCGACGCCGTCCAGACCCCGTCGGCCGTCCCGCTGTACCAGACGTCCACCTGGCGCTTCGAGTCGCTCGAGGAGTTCGCCGAGGTCATCGCCGGCCGGCGGGCCGGGCACGTCTACGGCCGGGGCTACGGAAACCCGACCGTCGAGGCGTTCGAGGCGGTGCTGGCCGACCTCGAGGGCACGGAGGCGGCGTTCGCGTTCGACTCGGGCATGGCGGCCATCCACGGGGTGGCCACGACGCTCGCCCGGGCCGGGGACCGGGTCGTCGCCAGCCACCGCCTGTACGGCGGGACGTACTCGCTCTTCTCGGAGGTGCTGCCCCGCTACGGGATCGACGTGGTGCTGGTCGACGCCACCGACCTCGACGCCGTCGCTGCCGCCCTCCCCGGGGCCCGGATGCTCTACGTCGAGACGATCGACAACCCCCTTGTCGGGGTGGCCGATCTCGGGGCCCTGGCCGGTCTCTGCGCCGAGGCGGGCGTGCCGTCCGTCGTCGACAACACCTTCGCCTCGCCCTACCTCTGCAATCCGGCCGCCCACGGCTTCGACTACGTCCTGCACTCGGCCACCAAGTACATCGGGGGCCATTCCGACCTGATCGGGGGCGTGGTCTGCTGCTCGTCCGAACGTCGGGCCGCCGTGCGGGCCACCGCCATCGAGGTCGGAGGGGCCATGCAGCCGTTCGAGGCGTGGCTGTGCATCCGGGGACTGGCCACCCTGGCGCTGCGAATGGAGCGGCACTGCGCCTCGGCCGAAGAGGTGGCGACCGCCCTCCAGGCCTCCCCGGCGGTGACCGTCACCCACTACCCGGGCCTGGCCCACCACCCGTCCCACGAGAGCGCCCGGCGCCATCTGCGCCGGTTCGGGGGGATGGTGGCGGCGGAGCTGGCCGGCGGCTACGACGCCGCCCGGCAGTTCTGCGACGCCCTGCAGCTGGCCTGGATAGCCGCCAGCCTCGGGGGGGCCCACACCCTCGTGGCCCACCCGGCGTCCACCACCCACCGCCAGGTCGACCCGGCGGCCCGGACCGCCCAGGGGATCTCGGACGGCCTCGTCCGTTTGAGCGTCGGGCTCGAGGACCCGGCCGACATCGTCGCCGACGTGGGCCGGGCGCTCGAGGCGGCCGGCGCCGGGTCCTCCTTTACCTTTTCTTAAAGGGGGGCGGCGGACCCGCCGATAGCCCATCTGGTCCCGCTGAATCGCGGGGCCGTCGCCCTACGGAAAGGGCGTCTTGCAACCATGGAGGAAATGCAATGTCGTCCCTTAGCGTCAACACCAACGTCAACGCCATAAGTGCGTTCAACAACCTGAGCCGCACGGACTCGCAGCTCACCACGGCAATGAACCGTCTGTCCTCGGGTCTCCGGGTCCAGACGGCCGCCGACGACCCCGCCGGCTTCGTCGTCTCCCAGTACCTGAACAACCAGGCCGGGGGCTACGGAGTGGCCGTTTCCAACGGTCAGAACGCGGTGTCGGTCCTG
>DASUHN010000203.1 GCA_036273495.1 Acidimicrobiales bacterium
CGGGGGAGCCCAGGCTCCAACTGCTTCTGGCCGCCGCCCAGCGCACGATGCTCGACGTGCACATGCGGACCTGTCAGATGGCGGGACTCCGGGTCATCCGGGCCGACCCGATGCCTCTGGCGCTCGTGCGTTCGCTGGGCCGGACCGGCCTCGAGTCTCTCGAGGAGAGCGGCCCGGCCGCCGAGGCCATTGTCTGTGTAGGGGCCGGCATCACAACCGTGGTGATCCACGAGGACGGGATACCGAGGTTCGCCCGGTTCCTGTCCGAAGGGGCGGGGGCGGCCACGAACGCCGTGGCGTCCGAGCTGGGGGTCGATCTCGACACCGCTGAGGACCTGAAGCGGCGGGTTGGCGCCGGTCCCGCTTCGGGCGGGGACGCCCGTGCCGATATCGCGGTCTCCCGGGTCGTGACCCGGCTGGTCGACGAGATCGACAACTCGATCCGCTTCTTCACCTCCCAGGCCGGCGCCGCCCGATTGGGTCGGGTCCTGCTGGCCGGCTCCGGCAGTCGCCTGGCCGGCCTCCACGACCGGCTCGCCGCCATGGCCGGCGTGCCCGTCGAGGCGGCACGCCCCAGTGGATGGGTCTCGGTCGACGCGGGTCTGAGCCCGGAGGAAGCGGAGCGGGCCGAGCCGAACCTGCCGTCGGTCATTGGGCTGGCCCTCGCTGCTGGGCCGTTGGTGGGAGGAAGGCGAATCAACCTTCTTCCGACAGAGGTCACCCGGATTCGCGCCGACCGTGCCCAATATGTGGGAGCGGGTGCGGCAGTCGTCGCCGTCGCAGCTCTACTGGGTGCCCTCTGGGCGCTTCGTGGCAACCAGATCAGCTCCCGGAAGAAGGCGGCCCAGAACGCTCAGACCGAAGCCTCCACGCTCAGCGAGCAGATCAACCAACTCGGAGGCGTTACGCAGATCCAACAGACGGTGGCTCAGAAGCAGCAGCAGGTGAGGTTGGCGCTCGCCGGTGACGTCGATTGGGCTCGCCTGATCGAGAGCGTCGCCTCCGCTATGCCCGACGATGTGTGGTTGACCTCGCTCAACGGCACCTCGGCGAACGCAGGTACAGCTCAGGTAACGGTAAACGGGAAAGGCTTGTCCCAACCGTCGACGGCCGCCTGGATCGAGCGAATCGGCGACTTGACATCCCTCACAGATCTCTGGGTAGCCAACTCGGCGGGCTCAGGTAACGGGCAGCCCGTCACGTTCACGTCCGACGCCAACCTAACATCGGCTGCGAATTCCGACCGCCTCGGGAACTACACCGGGAACCAGCCGTGAATCGGATCAACCGTCCGGTCGTGTTCGGAGCAGCAGGTGTCATCGTCGCAATGGTCCTGGCGTGGTGGTTCCTGCTTTGGGGCCCGCGCAATCGTTCCTACAACGATGCCAACACCGCCGCTCAGCAGGCTCAAGGTCAAGTCGAGCAGCTGCAGGCACAACTGAACCGACTGGAGAGCATCAAGCAGCAACTTCCTCTCCTGCAGGCTCAATTGGCGAAGATGCAGGTCGCTGTACCTGACAAGCCTCAGCTCGATCAGATCATTCTCAATATCAACACCGCCGCCGTGAACTCGGGCGTGCAGCTCCTTTCGATCGCCCCGACTCCACCCGCCGCGACCGCCACCTCAGGGGCAGGCGCTGGTACTTCGGGGGCACCCCCGTCCATCCGCGTCGCTCTGTCCTTGAAAGGCGGATACAACCAGGTCCTAGACTTCATCAATCGGCTCGACGGTCTCCCGCGGCTTGTTGTCATCGACACGGTCGGCCTGACGAGCAACGCCACGGGGCCGTCCGGTACGTCCACCGTTGGTGAAGCGGGAGCAACGACCGCTACTACGGCCCCGGCCGAGCTGACCATCTCATTGACCGTGCGCCTGTTCACGACGACGGCGGCGCCCGCCGCCGGTGCCACGACCACGACCACCGCCCCCTCCGCCGCGTCGGGGTCGACCACGACCACCGTCGCCGGAGGTGGGACCGCCACCACCTCCACCACAGCCCCCACCACGGCCACGACGTCCGGCAACACCGGGGGTTGACCGTGGCCGGTGGCGCGGGCGGCCGGTGGGCCGGCATGGACCCGCGCAGCCGGCGGGCGCTGGCCATCGGCGCTGTCGCCGTCGTCGTGCTGATCGCCTTCCTCGGCGTGAAGTTGGCAGGCGGGGGCGGGGGAGGAGCGCCGGCGGCGGCGCCGAGCAGCCCCGCCACCACTCTCGCTCCCGGGATACCGGGGGGGCTGCCCCCGACGACCACCGCCACCGGGAGCGGTACCACGCCGTCGACTTTCGAGGTCTTCTCGTCCAAGGACCCGTTCCAGTCCCCGTTGGGGTCCGCGACCACGACGCCCGGGGCCGGGAGCGTCGGCACCTCGGGCCCGGGCGGGACGGGGTCCGGCCCGGGTGCCTCCGGCCCGACCTCCACGACCGCCGGCTCGGGCCCGGGGCCGGTCGGCACCAGCGGGGCCAGCGCGGCGGGCGGGACCACCGGGGGCTCGACGGCCCCGAGCCGGGGCCAGCAGGTGGAGCTGCTCGACGTCTACGCCAGCAACGGCAAGGACTTCGCGAGCATTCAGGTGAACGACACCGTGTACAGCGCGTCGACCGGGCAGACCTTCGACACCGACTACCGGGTCGTGGACCTCTCGCTGGCCACCGGGTGTGGGGACTTCGCCTTCCAGTCGAGGGGATTCCACCTCTGCAAGGGCCAGCAGATCCTCAAGTAACCGGCGGGGAATGCCCGGCCGGTCGGGGCAGGGTCACGGGTAGATTTCTGTGGTGCTGCGCTACCTGACCGCCGGCGAGTCGCACGGTCGCGGCCTGGCCGTGATCGTCGAGGGCCTCCCGGCCGGCCTTCCCCTCACCATCGAGGAGGTCCAGGGAGAGCTGGCCCGCCGCCGCCTGGGATACGGCCGCGGGCCGCGCATGCGCTTCGAGGCCGACGAGGTCACCCTGCTCGGGGGCATCCGCCACGGCCGGACCCTCGGCTCCCCGGTGGCCATCGAGATCGGCAACACCGAGTGGCCCAAATGGACCGAGGAGATGTCCCCGGCCCCGGGCCGGACGGCCAAGCCCCTAACCCAGCCCCGTCCCGGCCACGCCGACCTGGCGGGCATGCAGAAGTACGGCTTCGACGACGCCCGCGACGTGCTGGAGCGGGCGTCGGCCCGGGAGACGGCGGCCCGGGTGGCGGCCGGGGCCTGCGCCAAGGCCCTGCTGGCCGAGCTCGACGTGGCGGTGCTGAGCCACGTGGTGCAGATCGGCCCGGCCGTGGCCAAGCGGTCGGACCGGCCCACGGCCGCCGACCTCGAGACCGTCGACGCCTCCGATGTCCGCTGCTTCGACCCCGACGCCGAGCAGGACATGGTGGCGGAGATCAAGGCCGCCGCCAAGATCGGGGACTCGCTCGGCGGCGTGGTGGAGGTGCTGGCCTACGGGGTGCCGGTGGGCCTGGGCAGCCACGTCCATTGGGACCGCAAGCTCGACAGCCTGCTGGCCGGTGCGCTCATGAGCATCCAGGCGGTGAAGGCCGTCGAGATCGGGGAGGGCTTCGAGTCGGCGGGGCGGAGAGGCTCCGAGGCCCACGACGCCATCTCCTGGGACGCGGGCACGGCCGAGTACCGCCGGGAGACGCTGCGGGCCGGCGGCATCGAGGGCGGCATGTCGACCGGGTCGATGATCTCGGCGCGGGTCGGGATGAAGCCGCTGGCCACCCTGAACCGTCCCGTGCTCAAGACCGTCGACGTCTTCACCAAGGAGGAGACGGTCTCGTTCAAGGAGCGCACCGACGTCACCGCCGTGCCCGCCATGGGCGTGGTGGCCGAGACGATGATGGCGTTGGTGCTCGCCGACGAGGCGCTGCGGAAGTTCGGCGGGGACTCCCTGGCCGAGGTGGTGCGCAACCGGAACGGCTTCCTGGCGTCGCTGCCCGACCAGCACGGCTCCGGCGCCGGAAGCGGGCGGTGAGCGGGGCCCCGCGGGTCCTGCTCGTCGGGATGATGGGTTCGGGCAAGACCACGATCGGCCACCTCCTGGCGCGTCGGCTGGGCTGGCGCCATGTCGACAGTGACGCCCAGGTCGAGGTGGCCACCGGCCGGAGCGTGGCGCAGATCTTCGCCGAGGACGGCGAGGCCGCCTTTCGTGTGGAGGAGGCCCGCGCCCTCGCCGAGGCGGTGACCTCTCCCGACCCGGTCGTGGTGTCGGTGGCCGGGGGCGCCGTGCTCGACGCCGACAACCGGGCCCGGATGAAGGGTGCCGGCTGTGTGGTGTGGCTGCGCGCCCGCCCCGAGACCCTGGCCGGTCGGGTGGGTTCGGGGGCGGGCCGTCCGCTTCTGGAGGGAGACCCGGCCGGGAACCTGGCCCGGCTCGACGCCGTGCGCCGTCCGCACTACGAGGAGGTGGCCGATCACGCCGTCGACGTCGACGATGCGGCGCCCGACCGGATCGTGGACCTGATCGCCGGGTGGTGCGCCCCGACGGGAGCCGAGCGCGGATGATCCGCGTCGAGGTGCCGCTCGGAGAGGGGTCCTACCCGGTGGTGATCGGGGCCGGCAGCCGCCACGAGCTGGCGTCTCTTCTTCCCGACGCCGTCGAGCGGGTGGCGGTGGTGACCCAGGAGCAGGTCGGGGTGGAGGTGGACACGGGGCGCAAGCAGTGCACCTTCACCGTCCCCGACGGGGAGCGGGCCAAGGGAATGGGAGAGGTCGAGGGGCTGTGCGGCGGCTTCGCCCGGTTCGGGCTGACGCGTGCTGACGCGGTCGTGGCCGTCGGTGGGGGGGTCGTGACCGACCTGGCCGGGTTCGCCGCTTCGGTCTACATGCGGGGCGTGGCGGTGGCCCACGTCGCCACCACGCTGCTGGCGCAGATCGACGCCGCCATCGGGGGCAAGACCGGCGTGGACCTGCCCGAGGGCAAGAACCTGGTGGGGACCTTCTGGCAGCCGGTGGCGGTGGTGTGCGACACCGAGACGCTCGCCACCCTGCCGCCCCGCCACCTGCGGGCAGGGAGGGGGGAGATGGCCAAGTACGCCTTTCTCGGCGTTCCCGATCTCACCGGGCTGCCCCTCGACGAGCAGGTGGCGGCGTGTGTCGCATGCAAGGTCGAGGTGGTCACGGCCGACGAGCGCGAGTCCGGGCGGCGGGCCATCCTCAACTACGGCCATACCCTGGCCCACGCCCTGGAGGCGGCCGCCAGCTACGAGGGGATCCTGCACGGGGAGGCGGTGGCGGTGGGACTGGCGTTTGCCGCTCGTCTGGCCCGCCGGCTGGGACGGATCGACGACGCCCGGGTGGCGGAGCACGACCGGGTGGTGGCCAGCTTCGACCTGGCGTCGGCGCTACCGGCGGACAGCCGGGTGGACGAGCTGGTCACGCTCATGGCGCGGGACAAGAAGGCGGTGAGCGGGCTCACCTTCGTCCTGGACGGTCCCGGGGGCATCGAGGCGGTCCCCGGTGTGGATCCCACGCTGGTCGGGGAGACCCTCGTCGAGATGGGGGCGCGATGACCGACCCGGGGCGTTGCGTGCTCGTCCTGTCCGGGCCCAACCTCGATCTGCTGGGCCAGCGCGAGCCCGAGATCTACGGAACGGCCACCCTGGACGACCACGTGGCGACGGCGCGTCAGGCCGCCGATGCCGCCGGTCTCGAGATCGAGCACCTGCAGTCCGACTCCGAGGCCGATCTGGTGCGCGCCGTGCACGCGGCGCGGGGCCGCTGCGCGGCGCTGATCGTCAATGCCGGAGCGTTGACCCACTATTCGTGGTCGCTGCACGACGCGCTCGCCACGTTCGACGGGCCGGTGGTGGAGCTGCACATCTCCAACCCCGCCGCGCGCGAGCCGTTCCGGCACACGTCCGTGGTGGCCCCGGTCGCGTCGGGGTTGGTCGCCGGCTTCGGCGGGTTGGGCTACGAGCTGGCGGTCCGGGCCGTGGCGCGCCTGCTCGAGGAAGGAGAACGGTGAGCCCGGGAGCTCACGCCGCCGATCTGGCGCCGATGGGGGTGGCGGGCAGGGTCGGGCACCTGCGCCGCGACCTTCCCGATGCCGGTTGCGACTGTCTCCTCGTCACGTCGCTGTCCAACGTGCGCTACCTCTCCGGGTTCACCGGCTCGGCCGGCATGCTGCTCGTCGGCCCCGACGACACACTGCTCGTCACCGACGGGCGCTATCGCACCCAGGCCGAAGAGCAGCTGACGGCCGCCCGCGTAGACGCCCGGATCGAGATCGGGGGCCTGGCCGACCAGCACCGGGCCCTGGCCGAGGCGGTGGACCACGGGCGGCGGGTCGGGCTGGAGGCGGCCGCGGTCACCTGGGCGGCCCAACGGGTGCTGGCCGAGCTGTTCGAGGGCTCGGAGCTCGTGCCCACGACGGGAGCGGTGGAGGCCCTGCGTCGCGTCAAGGACGAGGGGGAGCAGGCCCGGGTCCAGGCCGCCGCCGCCATCGCCGACCGGGCCCTGGAGCAGATCCTGGACCTGCTGGTCGACGGCCGGCCCGAGGCCGAGGTGGCCCTGGAGCTCGACTCGACCATGCGCCGGCTGGGGGCCCAGGGCAGCGCCTTCGAGACCATCGTGGCCGCCGGCCCCAACGGGGCCAAGCCCCACGCCCGGCCCGGGCCCCGTCCGGTGGGGCGGGGGGAGCTGGTCGTCATCGACTTCGGCGCGACGGTCGACGGGTACCGCTCGGACATGACCCGCACCTTCTGCGTGGGCCCGCCCGCCGACCCGACGCTGCAGCGGATGTACGAGGTGGTCCAAGCCAGCCAGGCGGCCGGGGTGGAGGCCGTGCGGGCCGGCGTGGCCGCGTCGGACGTCGACGGCGCCTGCCGGGACGTGATCGAGGAGGCGGGCTGGGGGGACCGGTTCGTGCACGCCACCGGCCACGGAGTCGGTATCGACATCCACGAGGCGCCGGCGGTGTCGGCCACCTCGGCTGATACGCTCGAAGAGTCATCGGTCGTCACCGTGGAGCCGGGCGTGTACCTCCCGGACCACGGAGGTGTGCGGATCGAGGACACCCTGATCGTGACGGAGCAGGGCTGCCGGGCGGTCACCCGATTCCCCAAGCAGCTGGTGCTCGGCTGAGCGGAGGCACGGATGTCGGTATCGACCAACGACCTGAAGAACGGGATGACCCTCGACCTGCCTGAGGGGTTGTTCTCGGTCGTCGAGTTCCAGCACGTCAAGCCGGGGAAGGGCGGCGCCTTCGTGCGCACCAAGCTCAAGAACGTCCGGACGGGGGCGGTCATCGAGCGCACCTACCGCGCCGACGAGAAGCTGGCCCAGGCCATAGTCGAGAAGCGCGAGATGCAGTTCCTCTACCGCGACGGTGAGCAGTACGTGTTCATGGACAACGTCAGCTACGACCAGATGAACGTGGACACTCCTGCGCTCGGCAGCGCCGCCAGCTACATGAAGGAGGGGGACTCGGCGGTGCTGCAGATGTACGGCACCGAGATCGTGGGGGTCGACCTGCCCGCGGCCGTGGAGCTGACCGTGGCTGAGACCGAGCCCGGGGTGCAGGGGGACCGGGTGTCCGGGGCGCGCAAGCCCGCCACCCTGGAGACGGGACTGCTCGTGCAGGTGCCCCTGTTCGTCAACACCGGAGACCGGGTCAAGGTCGACACCCGGACCGGGGAGTACATCACCCGGGCCTGACGATCATGGCCCCTACCGGCAGCCGGCGGGCGGCGCGTGAGCGAGCCATGTCGCTGCTCTACGAGGCCGAGGCCAAGGGCCAGGACGCCGACGTCGTCCTGGCGGCGCTCCCCGTCAGCCCCGATCCGTTCGTGGTCGAGCTGGTCGAGGGCGTCGGCCACCACCGCCAGGAGATCGACGGGCTGATCTCCCGGTTCTCGATCGACTGGCCGCTCGTGCGCATGCCCGCCGTCGACCGCAACCTGCTGCGCCTGGCCGTGTTCGAGCTCACCCAGCGGCCGGCCACGCCGGTCGGGGTGGTGATCGACGAGGCCGTGGAGCTGGCCAAGCGGTTCTCGACCGACGACTCCGGCCGGTTCGTCAACGGGGTGCTGTCGGCCGTGGCGGCCGTGGTGCGGGGCCCGCTGCTAACCTGACCGTCTGACCGTGAAGCGGGTCCCGTGAGGCCCGCACGGACAGAAGGAGCCTGGTTGGCGGAGAGAGAGCGAATGTTGACGCCCCCGCGTGGGGGCGTTTTCGTTGCCCGGGCCCAGGTCATGAGCGCCGCCGACGTGACCCGCGCCCTCACCCGTATCACCCACGAGATCGTGGAGCGCAACCACGGGACCGACGACGTGGTCCTCGTCGGCCTCCAGACCGGGGGGGTGTCCCTGGCCCGGCGGATCTCCGAGACCCTCGAGGGGAGCTACGGGACGGCCGTGAGCGTGGGCTCCCTGGACGTGGCCTTCTACCGCGATGACATCGGCCTGCGCCCCGTGCTGCCCGAGGCGGTGACCGACATCCCCTGGGACCTCACCGGCCGGAAGGTGGTGCTGGTCGACGACGTCTTCTTCACCGGCCGGACGGTCCGGGCGGCGCTCAACGCCCTGTCGGACTACGGCCGGGCCCAGGTCGTGCAGCTGGCCGTGATGGTCGACCGGGGCCACCGCGAGCTGCCGATCCGGCCCGACTACGTCGGCAAGAACCTGCCGACCCGCCGCGACGAGATGGTCGACGTGGCCGAGGACGGGGTCACCATCGGTGACGTGGTGGTGAAATGACCACGGCCACCGTCGAGGCTCCCGTGGTCAGCGTGGCCGCCCCCCGCCACCTCCTTTCGGTGGCCGACCTCGGGGCGGCGGGGATCCGCGAGATCCTCCGCCTGACCGACAGCTTCGTGGAGGTGAGCGAGCGGGCCATCCCCCGGGTGCCGGCCCTCCGGGGCCGGACCGTGGCCACCGTGTTCTTCGAGGACTCGACCCGCACCCGGCTGTCGTTCGAGGCGGCGGCCAAGCGGCTGTCGGCCGACACCATGACCTTCAGCGTGGGGTCGTCGTCGGTCAACAAGGGGGAGTCGCTGCGTGACACGGTGGAGACGGTGACCGCCATGGGCGTCGACGCCGTCGTGGTCCGCCACCGGTCGGCGGGGGTGCCGTGGCAGGTGGCCCGCTGGGTGGACGCCAGCGTGGTGAACGGCGGGGACGGGTGGCACGAGCACCCCACCCAGGCCCTGCTCGACTGCTACACGATCCGCCAGGTGCTCGGCGGGCCGACCTCCGAGGACCCGTTTCCCGGGCTGCGGGTCGGGATCGTGGGTGACGTCAAGCACAGCCGGGTGGCCCGTTCCAACGTCCTGGCCCTGTCCGCCCTCGGGGCCCGGGTGACCCTCGTGGCCCCGCCGACCCTCCTGCCCCCGTCACTGGCGGGGTGGCCGGTCGACGTGTGCCACGACCTCGACGCCGTGGTCGCCGACCTGGACGTCGTGTACCTCCTGCGCATCCAGGCCGAGCGGATGAGCGAGGCGCTCCTGCCGTCGCTGCGGGAGTACTCGGCCCGCTACGGCATGACGAGGGAGCGGGCGGCGCGGCTCTCGGCGGACTCGATCGTGATGCACCCGGGCCCGATGAACCGGGGGGTCGAGATAGCCGCCGAGGTGGCCGACCTGCCCTGCTCGGTGATCACCCGGCAGGTGAGCAACGGAGTGGCGGTGCGGATGGCGGTGCTGTTCCTGCTCCTCGGAAGCCCGGCCCAGGCGGACGCCCGTGGCTGACGTCCTGATCCGCGGGGGCACGGTCATCGATCCCCGCGGGGTGCGCCGGGCCGACGTGGCCGTCAGCGGCAAGGTGGTCGTCGGCGTCGGGGACGACCTGGCGGCGCCGCCGGGCGCCGTGGTCCTCGACGCCACCGGTTGCGTCGTGTGCCCCGGCTTCGTCGACCTCCACACCCACCTCCGCGAGCCCGGCCGCGAGGAGGCCGAGACGATCGAGAGCGGATCGCGAGCGGCCGCCCTCGGCGGCTACACCGCCGTCGTGGCCATGCCCAACACCGATCCCCCCATCGACAGCGCCAGTGTGGTGCGCGAGGTGCACGAGATAGCCCGCCGGGCCCTGTGCGACGTCGAGGTAGCCGGCGCCATCACGGTGGGGCGGGCGGGGGAGCGGCTGGCCCCGCTGGCGGAGATGGCCGGCCTCGGGGTGCGGCTGTTCACCGACGACGGGGCCGGGGTCCAGGACGGCAGGCTCATGCGCCGCGCCTTCGAGTACGCCGGGCCCCTCGGGGTGACGCTGGCCCAGCACTGCGAGGACGCCGCCCTGGCCGCCGGCGGCCACATGAACGAGGGAGAGTGGTCGAGCCGCCTCGGCATTCCCGGCATCCCCGGGGAGGCCGAGGAGCTGATGGTCATGCGCGACGTGGCCCTGGCCCGCCTGACAGGCGGCCGGATCCACTTCCTCCACCTCTCCACCGCCGGCTCGGTCGCCGTGGTGGGGGCCGCCCGGGCCCAGGGCCTCAAGGTCACCGCCGAGGCCGCGCCCCACCACCTGGCCCTCACCGAGGCCGAGGTGGCCGGCTACGACCCCGTGTTCAAGGTGAACCCGCCCCTGCGCACTGCCGCCGACGTGCGCGCCGTGCGGCGGGGCCTGGCCGAGGGGGTGATCGACGCCATCGCCACCGACCACGCCCCCCATCCCCAGGAGGCCAAGGAGGCGCCGTTCGACCAGGCGCCCCCGGGGATGATCGGGCTGGAGACGGCGCTGGCGGTGGCGCTCACCTACCTGACCGAGGAGGAGGACGGCGTGGCGCCCATGGCGCTGGCCGATGTCATCGGGGCTCTCTCGTGGCGGCCGGCGGAGATCGCGGGTGTGGCCGAACGCCACGGTGGTCCGCTCGGGGCGGGGGCGCCGGCCAACGTCTGCGTGTTCGATCCCCGGGTCCGCTGGACCGTCGATGCCGCGGCCGGGGCCAGCCGGAGCCGCAACAGCCCCTTTGCCGGGCGGACGCTCACCGGACGGGTGCGCCATACCGTCCTCAACGGGGAGCCGGTCGTGGTCGACGGAGAGGCGCAGCGGTGAGCGCAGGCGAGCGCCAAGCCCGTCCGCCGGCCCTGCTCGTGCTGGCCGACGGCACCGTCTTCGAGGGTGAGGCCGCCGGCGCCCCCGCCGAGGTGGCCACCGGGGAGCTGGTGTTCAACACGGTGATGAGCGGCTACCAGGAGGTGATCACCGACCCGTCCTACGCCGGCCAGGTGATTGCGTTCACCTACCCCCACATCGGGAACTACGGCGTGGCCGCCAGTGACGACGAGAGCCGGCGGCCCTTCTGCCGCGGCGTGGTGGTGAGGGACCTGTCCGACCGCCCGAGCAGCTGGCGCTCCAGCCGGACGTTGGAGTCGTTCCTCCAGAGCCACGGCGTCCCCGCCCTGACCGGTGTGGACACCCGCCGGCTCACCCGCCACGTCCGGGAGGCGGGGGCGATGCCGTGTGCCTTCGGCACCGCGTCCGAGGAGCGGCTCCTAGTTGCGGCCCGGGCCGAGCCGGGGACCGACGGCATCGACCTGGTGGCCACGGTCACGACCGACCGGCCCTACCGGGCGGGTCACGGGCCCCTCTCGGTCGTGGCCTACGACTTCGGCATCAAGCGGGCCATCCTGGCCCAGCTGGGAGCGATGGCCACGGTCGAGGTGGTGCCGGCCTCGACGCCGGCCGACGAGGTCCTGGCCCGGTCACCGGACGGGGTGTTCCTGTCCAACGGCCCCGGGGACCCGGCGGCCGTCGGCTACGCCACCGAGACCATCTCCCGGCTGCTCGGGCGGGTGCCGGTGTTCGGGATCTGCCTCGGCCACCAGCTGCTGGCGACCGCCCTCGGCGCCCGCACCTTCACGCTGCCGTTCGGGCACCACGGCGGCAACCACCCGGTGCGCCGGCTGGCGGGCGGGGCGGTGGAGATCACCAGCCAGAACCACAACTACGCCGTCGACGGGTCCAGCCTGGACGCCGCCGACGTCACCCATGTCAACCTCAACGACGGGGTGGTCGAGGGCATCCGGTGCCGGGACGTGCCGGCGTTCGGCGTGCAGTACCACCCCGAGGCCGGGCCCGGGCCCCACGACGCCCGGTACCTGTTCGAGGAGTTCAGGGGGATCATGACGGCCGGGCGGGGGGCCGGGGCCCCACTCTCCGGAGGAGTCGGGGTGCAGGGGACCCGCCGGGCTGAGGACATCGCCTGATGCCGAAGCGCGAGGACATCGAGTCGATCCTGATGATCGGGTCGGGCCCGATCGTCATCGGCCAGGCCTGCGAGTTCGACTACTCCGGTACCCAGGCGTGCCGGGTGCTGCGGGCCGAGGGCTACCGGGTCATCCTGGCCAACTCCAACCCGGCCACGATCATGACCGACCCCGAGCTGGCCCACCGGACCTACGTGGAGCCGCTCGACCCCGACGTGCTGGCGGCCATCATCGAGCGCGAGCGTCCCGACGCGCTGCTCCCGACCCTGGGCGGCCAGACAGCGCTGAACCTGGCGATGGCGCTGCACGAGCGGGGGGTGCTCGAGGCGTACGGCGTCGAGATGATCGGCGCCAACGCCGAGGCCATCCGCACGGCCGAGGACCGGGAGCGGTTCAAGGCGGCGATGACCGGCATCGGGCTCGAGGTGCCGTCCTCGGGCTTCGCCTACTCGCTCGACGAGGCGATGAAGGTGGGGGAGGAGATCGGCTTCCCGCTGATCATCCGGCCGTCCTACATCCTGGGCGGCCACGGCACGGGCATCGCCCACGACGCCGACACGCTGCGCGGGCTGGCCGCCACCGGTCTGGCCGCCAGCCCGATCAGCGAGGTGCTGGTCGAGAGCTCGATCGCCGGGTGGAAGGAGTACGAGCTCGAGGTGATGCGCGACCGCGCCGACAACTGCGTCGTCGTCTGCTCGATCGAGAACTTCGACCCGATGGGCGTGCACACCGGGGACTCGATCACGGTGGCCCCGGCGCAGACCCTGTCCGACGTCGAGTACCAGGCCATGCGCGACTCGGCGTTCGCCTGCATCCGCCGCATCGGCGTGGACACCGGGGGCTCGAACATCCAGTTCGCCGTCGATCCCACCGACGGGCGCCAGGTGGTGATCGAGATGAACCCCCGCGTGTCGCGGTCGAGCGCCCTGGCGTCCAAGGCCACGGGCTTCCCGATCGCCAAGATCGCCGCCCGGTTGGCGGTCGGCTACACCCTCGACGAGATCGCCAACGACATCACCCGCAAGACCCCGGCCAGCTTCGAGCCCACCATCGACTACGTCGTCACCAAGGTGCCCCGCTGGGCGTTCGAGAAGTTCCCGGGCACGGCGGAGATGCTGGGCACGCGCATGCAGTCGGTCGGGGAGGTCATGGCCATCGGCCGGACGTTCCCCGAGTCCCTGCAGAAGGGGTTGCGCTCGCTCGAGCACGGACGGCTCGGCCTCAACTGCGACCCCGCCGAGCAGCTCTTCGACCGGCTGTCCGACGACGAGCTGGTGCGGCGGGCGGCGGTGGCCACCCCCGACCGGCCCTTCCAGCTGGAGGCGGCGCTGCGCCGCGGCATCAGTGTGGAGCGCCTGGCCGAGGCCACGGCCGTGGACCCGTGGTTCCTCGACCAGCTGGCCCACGTCACTTCCGAGCGCGCCCGCCTGGCGGAGCGGGGCCTGGCCGGCATGGACCGCCCCGCCTGGCGCCGGGCCAAGCGGCTGGGCTTCTCAGACGCCCAGCTCGCCTACCTGTTCGGGGCGCCGGAGGACGAGGTGCGCGCCGCCCGCCGCGCCGCCGGCGTCACCGCCACCTTCAAGACCGTCGACACGTGCGGCGCCGAGTTCGAGGCGTCGACGCCCTACCACTACTCGACCTACGAGGACGAGGACGAGGTCCGGCCGGGGGAGCTGCCCAAGGTCGTGATCCTGGGGTCGGGGCCCAACCGCATCGGCCAGGGCATCGAGTTCGACTACTGCTGCGTCCACGCCAGCTTTGCCCTCAGGGACGCGGGTTACGAGACGGTGATGGTGAACTGCAACCCGGAGACGGTGTCGACGGACTACGACACCAGCGACCGGCTGTACTTCGAGCCCCTCACCACCGAAGACGTCCTGAACGTGCTCGAGGTGGAGACGCGGGCCGGAGGCGGGCCGGTGGTGGGGGTGATCGTGGGGCTCGGCGGACAGACCCCGCTCAAGCTGGCGTCCCGGCTGCCGGAGGGGCTGATCCTCGGTACCGGCCCCGACGCCATCGACCTGGCCGAGGACCGCGAGCGGTGGGCCGGCCTGTGCCGGAGCCTCGGCATCCCCCAGCCGGCGGGCGGCACCGCCGTGACCGAGGACGAGGCCGTGGCCGTGGCCGAGAGAGTCGGTTACCCGGCGCTGGTGCGGCCCAGCTACGTGCTCGGGGGCCGGGCCATGGAGATCGTGTACGACTCCGACGGGCTGCGCCGGGCCATGGCCGAGCTCGCTGTGGTGGGATCCCTCGGCCGGGAGGGCGGGCTGTCGGCGGAGCGGCCCGTCCTGGTCGACCGCTTCCTGGAGGACGCCATCGAGGTCGACGTCGACGCCCTGCGCGACCGGACCGGGGAGGTGCTGATCGGCGGGGTGATGGAGCACGTCGAGGAGGCCGGGGTGCACTCCGGGGACTCGGCGTGCGTGATCCCGCCGCCGACCCTGGCCCACGAGGTGGTCGAGCTGTTGGAGTCGCACACCCGCGCCATCGCCGACGCCCTCGGGGTGCAGGGGCCGATCAACGTCCAGTATGCGGTGAAGGACCACGAGGTGTTCGTGATCGAGGCCAACCCCCGCGCCAGTCGCACCGTCCCGTTCGTGGCCAAGGCTACGGGAGTGCCTCTCGCCAAGGTGGCGGCGCGCCTGATGCTCGGGGCCACGCTTGCCGAGCTGCGGACCGAGGGGCTGCTGGTCGACCCCGTCGACGGCGGCCACGTGAGCGTCAAGGAGGCGGTGCTGCCGTTCAACCGCTTCCCCGACGTCGACACCGTGCTCGGTCCCGAGATGCGCTCGACCGGGGAGGTCATGGGCATCGACACCACCTTCGGGCTGGCCTTCGCCAAGAGCCAGATCTCCGCCGGCAACCGCCTGCCCGACTCGGGATCGGTGTTCATGTCGCTCGCCGATCGCGACAAGCCCGGGGGGGCGCTGGCCGCCCGGCGCTTCGTCGAGCTCGGCTTCTCGCTGGTGGCGACGGCGGGCACGGCCCGTTACCTCGAGGCCGAGGGCATCCCCGTCGAGGCGGTGGTGGCCAAGGTGGGAGAGGGGGAGCCCTCTCCCGGCTCCCTGGACGCCGTCGACCTGATCGGCAGCGGCAAGGTGCAGCTGGTCGTGAACACCCCGCAGGGCCGCGGCCCCCGGGCCGACGGCGCCTACATCCGCGCGGCGGCGTCGGTGCACAACGTGCCCTGCCTGACGACGGTGGCGGCGGCCCGGGCGGCGGCGGCGGGGATGGCGGACTGGGGCAGCCACGCCCTCCAGGTGCGCAGCCTCCAGGAGTTCCACGAGGGGGGCCAGCTACGGCTGCCCGTGTGAGGGGCCGGCTCCCGGGGGGCGGATCCGGTGACCCGGACACCGCGACCCGGGTCGGCTCGGTGGTCCTGCCCAACCCGGTGATGACGGCGTCGGGCACGTCGGGCCACGGGGCCGAGCTCGGCGCCTACTTCGACCTGTCCGTCCTGGGGGCGGTGGTGGTGAAGTCGCTGGCGGCGGAGCCGTGGCCCGGGAACCCCGCCCCCCGGCTGGCCCCCGTCGAGGTGGGGATGCTCAACAGCGTGGGCCTGCAGGGCGCGGGGGTGGAGGCGTGGCTCGAGTCCGAGCTGCCCTCCCTCGTCGCATCCGGGGCCCGGGTGGTGGCCAGCATCTGGGCCACCACGGTCGAGGGCTACGCCAAGGCGGCGGCCATGCTGGCCGGCGCCCCGGCGGCGGTGGTGGCCGTCGAGGTGAACGTGAGCTGCCCGAACGTCGAGGACCGGCGGCGGATGTTCGCCCACTCGCCGGGGGCCACGGCGGAGGCGCTCGACGCCGCGGCGGTGTGCGGGCGGCCGCGCTGGGCCAAGCTCAGCCCCAACGTCACCGATCTCACCGAGATCGCCGCTGCGGCGCTGGACGCCGGCGCCGAGGCGCTGACCCTGGTCAACACGGTCATGGGCATGGCGGTGGACCCGGTGGCGCGCCGCCCGGTCCTGGGGGCGGGAGGGGGCGGCCTGTCCGGGCCGGCCATCCGCCCCGTCGCGGTGCGGGCGGTCTACGAGTGCCGGGCCGCCTTTCCCGACGCCGGGATCGTCGGGGTGGGCGGGGTGTCGTCGGGACGGGACGCCGCCGAGCTGATGGTGGCGGGGGCGGATGCGGTCCAGGTGGGCACCGCCACCTTTGCCGATCCCCGGGCGCCCCGACGGGTCCTGGAGGAGCTGCGGGCCTGGTGCGGGGCCCAGGGGGTGGGGCGCACGGCGGAGCTGACCGCCACTGCCGATCGGGGCGCCGCTGTCCCCGGCGGGCACGCCGATTAGGGTTCGCGCCCATGCCGCAGCCCCCCTCCCTATCGCCAGAACAGCGCCAGGCCGCCCTCGAGAAGGCGGCCGTCGCCCGCCGGGCCCGAGCCGAGCTCAAGGAGAAGCTCAAGATGGGCTCGGTGACCCTCGAGGAGCTCTTCGCCCAGTCCGGCGGGGACGACATCGTGGGCAAGATGAAGGTCCTGGCCGTGCTCGAGTCGCTCCCCGGCGTGGGCAAGGTCAAGGCCCGCAAGCTGATGGAGGAGATCAACATCCCCGACACCCGCCGGGTCCAGGGTCTCGGCAGCCATCAACGCGAGGCCCTGCTCCAGGAAACCCGCCGCAGCTGATCTTCGTCATCTTCGGGCCCGGCGGGGTCGGCAAGGGATCGATCGTCGACCGCCTGACGGCCCGTGACGACCGGTTGTGGCTCAGCCGGTCCTGGACCACCCGTCCCCGCCGCCCGGGGGAGCGGGAGGACGCCTACGTCTGGGTCGACCGGGCCACCTTCGAGGCCCACCAGGGCGAGGACGGCTTCCTCGAGACCAACGAGTTCCTCGGGCGCCACTTCTACGGCACCCCCCGGCCCGACCCGCCCCCGGGTCGGGACCTGGTGCTGGAGATCGACGTCAACGGGGCCGAGCAGGTGCGCGCCGTCCACCCCGAGGCGGTGGTGATCATGGTCGTGCCTCCCTCCGAGGAGGCCCAGGCCGAGCGCCTCCGCCACCGGGGGGACAGCCCGGCCCAGGTCGAGGCCCGCCTGGCGCTGGGGCGCGACGAGATCCCGCGGGGCCGGGCCGTGGCGGACCACGTGGTGGTGAACGACGACCTGGATAGGGCGGTGGAGGAGGTGGCCGGTATAATCGCCGGTCACCGCGCTGAAGGAGCTTGATGGCCGAACGCCCCACGATGATGGATCCCCCGATCGAGACCCTCCTCGACAAGGTGGACTCCAAGTTCAGCCTGGTGACCCTCTCGGCCAAGCGGGCCCGGCAGATCAACAGCTACTTCAACCAGCTCGGCGAGGGCCTGGGTGCCCTCGTGCCCCCTCAGGTCACCTCGGTGTCGCTCAAGCCGCTGTCGATCTCGCTGGAGGAGATCGCCGCCGGCAAGATCACCTTCATCCGGCACGAGGAGACCGAGGAGACCGAGGAGACCGAGGAGACGGTCGAGTAGCCGCTCCGGGGGCATGAGCAGCCTGGCCGGGGCCCGCGTGGTGCTCGGCGTCAGCGGTGGGATCGCGGCCTACAAGGCCGTCGAGGTCTGCCGGCGGATGGTCGACGCCGGGGCCCACGTCGTTCCCGTCCTGACCGAGGACGCCCAGCGCTTCGTCGGCCGGGTGACCTTCTCGGCCCTGGCCTCCGAGCCGGCCCGGACCTCGCTGTGGGACGACGGCGCCGACCCGATCCCCCACACCCGGCTGGGGCAGGGCGCCGACGTGATCGTGGTGGCCCCCGCCACCGCCCACCTCCTCGGCCGCTACGCCGCCGGGTTGGCCGACGACCTGCTCACCGCCACCCTGCTGGCCACCCGGGCCCCGGTGGTGGTGTGCCCGGCCATGCACACCGAGATGTGGGAGCACCCCGCCGTGCAGGCCAACCTGGCCGCGCTGGCGTCCCGCCGGGTGCGGGTGGTCCCGCCCGCCGAGGGGCGTCTGGCCGGTGGGGACGTCGGCGCGGGGCGGCTGGCCGAGCCCGACGACATCGTGGCGGCGGTGGAGGCGGTGCTGGCCGGGGGCCGGTCGCTGGCCGGGGTGCGGGTCCTCGTGACGGCCGGCGGCACGCGGGAGGCCATCGACCCGGTCCGCTTCATCGGCAACCGCAGCTCGGGCAAGCAGGGCCACGCCGTGGCGGCCGAGGCGGCCCGGCGGGGCGCCACCGTGACCCTCGTTACCACGACCGGCCTGCCCGCGCCCCCCGGGGCCGAGGTGGTCCGGGTGGAGTCGGCCGAGGAGATGGAGGCGGCGGTGCGGGGCGCCGCCCCGGGCGCCGACATCGTGGTCATGGCGGCGGCGGTGGCCGACTTCCGGCCCAAGGTGGCCGCAGACCAGAAGATGAAAAAGGACGCCGGCCCGCCCGAGATGGTGCTGGAGCCGACCCCGGACATCCTGGCCGGGCTGGCGGGCCGCAGGGGGCCGGGGCAGGTGCTGGTGGGCTTTGCCGCTGAGACCAGCGACGTGGTCGCCCATGCCCGCGACAAGGTCATCCGGAAGGGGGTCGACCTGATCGTGGCGAACGATGTATCTGCTCCGGGCGTCGGCTTCGAGCACGACACCAACGCGGTGACGATCATCGGTCCGGACGGACCGGTGGCCGAGACCGGACTGACGACGAAGGACCGGGTGGCGGCGGCGGTGCTGGATGCCGCCGTGGCCCGGCTCACAACCCCCCCTCAAGGAGGGACCAGCTGATGCCGTACCGCTACCGGTTCACCTCGGAGTCGGTCACCGAGGGCCACCCCGACAAGATGGCCGACCAGATCTCCGACGCCGTGCTCGACGCGGTCGTGGCTCAGGACCCCACCAGCCGGGTGGCCTGCGAGACCCTGCTCACCACCGGCCTGGTCGTGGTGGCGGGGGAGATCACCACCGAGGCCTACGTCGACATTTCCCGCATCGTGCGCGAGACCGTGTGCCAGATCGGCTACGACCGGGAGGCCTACGGCTTCGACGGGAACACCTGCGGGGTCATCGTCTCCATCGACGAGCAGTCCCCCGACATCTCCCAGGGCGTGAACACCGCCTTCGAGCTGCGCACCGGTTCGGGCGGGGAGGACCAGCTCAACGCCCAGGGCGCCGGGGACCAGGGGATGATGTTCGGCTACGCCTGCGACGAGACGCCCGACCTGATGCCGGTGCCGATCTGGCTGGCCCACCGCCTGGCCCACCGCCTGGCCGAGGTGCGCAAGGCCGGGGTGCTGCCGTACCTGCGGCCGGACGGCAAGACCCAGGTCACCTTCGAATACGAGGGGGACCGTCCCGTCGCGCTGCGCACGGTGCTGATCTCGACCCAGCACCAGCCCGGGCTCGACATCGACACCCTGCTCAAGCCCGACCTGCGCGAGCACGTGATCACCCCGATGCTGCCGGCGGAGTTCAGCGGCGAGCCCTACGAGATCCTGGCCAACCCGACCGGCCGGTTCGAGCTCGGCGGCCCGCACGCCGACACCGGCCTCACCGGGCGCAAGATCATCGTCGACACCTACGGGGGGGCGGCCCGCCACGGCGGCGGCGCCTTTTCGGGCAAGGACCCGAGCAAGGTCGACCGGTCGGCTGCCTACGCCGCCCGGTGGGTGGCCAAGCACGTGGTGGCCTCCGGCGCCGCCCGGCGCTGCGAGGTGCAGGTGGCCTACGCCATCGGCGTGGCCCACCCCGTGTCGATCATGGTCGAGACCTTCGGCACCGAGACTGTCGACCCCGAGCAGATCAGCGCCGCCATCCGCCAGGTGTTCGATCTCCGTCCCGCCGCCATCATCCGGGACCTCGAGCTGCGCCGGCCCATCTACCGGCGCACGGCCGCCTACGGTCACTTCGGCCGGAGCGACAAGGAGTTCACCTGGGAGGCCACGTCCCGCCTCGACGATCTCCGCAGCGCCCTGAACCTCTAGCGGGGCTGGCCGGGACGGACCCGGGTGCCCGCCGCCATCAGCGGGTAGTCAGCGTCGTGCCCGACGTGCGGGGCATCGACCGGGTCTTCGACTACTTGCTGGCGGACCTGCCCGGCCCGCCCGTCACCGTGGGCACGTCGGTGCGCGTCCCCCTGCAGGGGCGCAGGGTGGCCGGATGGGTCGTCGCCGACGACGCGGAGCCCCCGGCCGGCGTCCGGCTTCTCCCGGTGCGGGCGGTGCGGGGCATCGGGCCCGCTCCCGACGTCGTCGAGCTGGCCGGGTGGGCGGCGTGGCGCTGGGCCGGTCCGCTGGTCGCGTTCCTCGGGACGGCGTCCCCGCCCCGGCTCGTCTCCACCCTGCCTCCGCCCGGCCGCCCTCCCGGGGTGCCGGACCCCGCCCCGCCGGCCTCGGGACCGGTGGCCGAGGCCCTGGCCGCCGAGCGGTCCGTCGTCCGTCTTCCTCCCGCCGCCGCCCGCTCCGAGGTGGTGCGGGCGGTGGCGGGGTGCCTGCGCCCGGGCGGCTCGGTGCTCGTGGTCTGCCCCAGCACCGAGGACGCCGAGCGGGTGGCGGCGGTGCTGGAGGGCGATCGCATCCCTGTCGCGCGCCTTCCCGAGCAGTGGGCCGAGGCCGCCGCCGGCGGGCGGGTGGTCGTGGGGGCCCGGGCGGCGGCCTGGGGACCGGCGCCGGGGCTGGTGGCGGCGCTGGTGCTCGACGGCCACGACCAGGCCCACACCGAGGAGCGGGCGCCGACGTGGAACGCCTGGCAGGTCGTGGCCGAGCGCTGCGCCCGGGCCGGCGCCCGGTGCGTGGTGACCTCGGCGGTCCCGACCCTCGAGATGCTGCACTGGGGCCGCCTGGTGGTCTATCCCCGGGCCGAGGAGCGGGCGGGCTGGCCCCCGGTCGAGGTGGTCGACCTGCGGACCCGGGACCCCCGCTCCGGCCTGCTCACCGAGGACCTGGCCCGCTTCCTGCACCGGATCGGGCCCGAGCCGGGCCGGCCGGCCGTCTGCGTGCTCAACCGGCGGGGCCGGGCCCGGCTCCTGGCCTGCACCGGCTGCGGGGAGCTGGTCCGCTGCCACGCCTGCGAGGCCGCCATGGTCCTGCCCCGCGGCGCCGAGGCGCTGTCCTGTCCCGCCTGCTCCGCCACCCGCCCCCCGCTCTGCACGGCGTGCGGCTCGACCCGCCTGGCCCTGATCCGCCCGGGCGTCACCCGGCTGGCCGAGGAGCTGGCCGCCCTCACCGGCATGCCGGCCGCCGAGATCAGCAGCGACCGGAGCGAGGGCGCCGAGGAGGCCGCCATCGTCGTCGGCACCGAGGCCGCCCTGCACCGCGTGCGCCGGGTGGCGGGCGTCGCCTTCCTCGAGCTCGACCAGGAG
Source organism: Acidimicrobiales bacterium (assembly GCA_036273495.1). Classification (NCBI taxonomy): domain Bacteria; kingdom Bacillati; phylum Actinomycetota; class Acidimicrobiia; order Acidimicrobiales; species Acidimicrobiales bacterium. The sequence continues at coordinate 21,380 of DASUHN010000203.1, forward strand.
CTCACCTCCCCCCGGTACCGCGCCGGAGACGCGGCGCTGGCCCTCCTGGCCCGGGCCGCCCGTCTCCTCGGAGGGCGAAGCCGGCCCCTCCTCCTCCAGACCCGCCTGCCCGACCACGAGGTGGTTACGGCGGTGGTCGGGGCCGATCCCGGCCGCTGGACCGCCGTCGAGGAGCCCCGCCGCCGTGCCCTGGCCCTCCCCCCGTACTCGGCCCTGGCCCTCCTGTCGGGGCCCGACGCTCCGGCCGTGGCGGCCGGGCTGGCCGCCGCGGGTCTCGACGCCGCCCCCGCCGGCGCACGCGACGACTGGCTGGTGCGCGCCCCCGACCACCGGGTCCTCTGCGACGCCCTGGCCGGGGTCCGGGCCGGCGGCGCCGACGTCCGGATCGAGGTGGACCCCGTCCGGGCCTGAATACCCTGGCCGTCCCATGGCCCGGCTCGTGTACCTCGGCACCCCGGAGGTGGGCGTCCCGCCGCTGCGGGCCCTGGCCGCCGCCGGCCACGAGATCGTCCTGGTGGTGAGCCAGCCCGACCGGCGCCGGGGGCGGGGGGCGGACCTGGTGGCCGCACCCGTCAAGCGGGCCGCGACCGAGCTCGGACTCCCGGTCTCCGACCGGGTCGACGACGTGCTCGGGACCGGGGCGGAGCTCGGCGTCGTGGTGGCCTTCGGCCGGCTGATCAAGCCGCACGTCCTGGCCGAGGTGCCCATGGTCAACCTCCACTTCTCCCTCCTCCCGCGGTGGCGGGGGGCGGCGCCGGTGGAACGGGCGCTCCTGGCGGGGGACGACGTGACCGGGGTGTGCCTGATGCAGCTGGAGGAGGGCCTCGACACCGGCCCGGTCTACGAGTGCGCCGAGGTCCCGGTCACCGACGAGGACACCCTGGAGTCGCTGCGCTCCCGGCTGGTCGACATCGGGACCGAGATGCTGGTGCGGCGCCTGGCATCCGGCCCCGCCGGCCTGGGGCCTCCCCGGGTCCAGGAGGGGGAGGCGACCTATGCCGCCAAGCTCGACCCGGCGGAGCTGCGGATCGACTGGACCCGCCCGGCCCGGGAGCTGGGCCGCCTGGTGCGGCTCGGCTCGGCGTGGACGACGGCGGGCGGGCGCCGGCTGCGGGTCCTCACCGCCCAGCCGGCCCCGGGCGGACCTCCCCCCGGGGCGGTGGACGGGACTCTGGTCGGGACCGGAGACGGCGCCCTCCGCCTGGTCCGGGTCCAGCCCGGGGGAAAGGCGGCGATGGCGGCCGAGGACTGGGTGCGGGGCGCCCGCCTGCCGCCCGGCGCCGTGCTCGGGGACTGAGCCGTGGCCCCTCCCGGGGTGGCCGCCCGCCGGGTGGCTCTGGCCGCCCTCCTCCGGATCGACGAGGGCGCCTACGCCAACCTGGTCGTCCCCGCCCTGATCGGCCGGTCGGAGCTGGCCGAGCGGGACCGCGCTCTCGCCACCGAGCTGGCCTACGGGGTAACGCGGATGCGCCGGGCGTGCGACTTCCTGTTCGACCGCTTTCTCCGCGGGCCCATCGAGGAGCCGGTCCGGGCGGTGCTCCGGTTGGGCGCCTACCAGCTCCACTGGATGGCCCTGCCCCCGCACGCCGTGGTCTCCACCACGGTGGAGTGCGCGCCCCAGCGGGTCCGCGGCCTCGTCAACGCCGTCCTCCGGCGGGTCGCGACCGCCGGGGCGGCGGTGGGCTGGCCCGACGCCGCCACCGAGCTGTCGTATCCCGACTGGATCGTCGAGCGGCTCGGCTCCGACCTCGGAGCGGAGGCGGCCCGGGCCGCCCTCGAGCAGATGAACCGGCCGCCCGCGGTGACGGTCCGCGAGGACGGCTACGTCCAGGACCGGGCGTCCCAGTGGGTGGCGGAGTACGTGCCCGTCGGAGCCGGTGACGTCGTAGCCGACATGTGCGCCGCCCCCGGCGGCAAGGCCACGGCCATGGGGCGGCGGGGGCCGGCCGTAGTGGCCGCCGTCGACCTGCGGGAGCAGCGGGCCGCGCTGGTCGCCGAGAACGCCGCCCGGCTCGGACCCGCCGGCGTGCGGGCGGTGGTGGGGGATGGGACGCGGGCGCCGCTTCGCCCGGCTGCGTTCGACCGGGTGCTGGTGGACGCGCCGTGCACGGGCCTCGGCGCGCTCCGCCGTCGGCCGGAGGCGCGCTGGCGACGGCGCCACGAGGACCTGCACGACCTCGTGCCGCTCCAGCTCGCTCTGCTCGACCACGCCCTCGAACTCGTCCGCCCCGGCGGCGTGGTCGTCTACGCGACCTGCTCACCG
>DASUHN010000204.1 GCA_036273495.1 Acidimicrobiales bacterium
CTACGTCTCGGGCCTCGGAGTCCCCGACGTGACCCACCTGGCGGTCGACGCCACCGGTAACGCCACCCTCACGCCGCCCGACGACGTGGCCCCGGCCGCCCCGCAGGACTGCGGCCAGCCCGGGTTGGGCGCGTGCGGGTCGGGTGGGTCCGGCTCGTCGTGCCCGGCGAGTGGGCCGCTGTGGACCAATCCGCCCCACACCGCCGGCGACCTGGCGGGCAACTCCGATCCGCAGCTCAGCCTGCTGACGGGGAACCTGGCCGTGACCGGGACCAACCTGGTGGCCACGCTCACCGTGACCGACCTGTCCACCCAGGTGCCCACCGGAGCCACCGGCATGGCCTGGTACAGCACGTGGACCTACAACGGCACGACGTACTTCGCCGAGGCCGAGGTGGGCCCGACCGGCATCCCCGACTTCGCCGACGGCACCGTCGCGGGCAACCAGTTCTCGACGGTCAACTCGGACACCGGGACGCTCACCCCGGGCCCGAACGGCACCGTGCGGGTCGTGGTCCCGCTCGCCAACGTGGGCAACCCACCGGCGGGCTCGACCCTGTCCGCACCCGCCGGGGAGACCTTCACCGAGGAGGGGACGCCGCCCACTCCGGTCCTCGGGTCCAACGGGTTGCTCGAGAAGGTCGACAGCGGCGGTCCGGGGTGCTCCTTCGCCACCTGAGCCGGTGACGGGTGGGGGCCGGGGAGGGGAGGCCCGCCCGGCCCCTACTGCCCGGCGGGGTCGGCGGCGATGCAGGCCGCCAGCCCCGTCGGGGGCGGGGCGGCGGTGAGCAGCGGCGGCACCATGAGCGCCGGCCGGCGGAAGTCGAGGCAGTCCAGCATGTTGTTGGCGTTGGCGTCGCGTGCCGACAGGGCGGGCAGGTTCCACTTGGTCTCGATCAGCCGCAGGATCGAGGTGTGGTCGTAGACGGTGTGTGAGACGTAGTCCCGGCGGGCCCAGGGGGACACGACCACGGTCGGGACCCGGAAGCCCGTCCAGCTGTACAGGTCTCCGTAGGTGGCGGCGCTGACCGCCGGGACGATGCCGTCGGGGCGCACCGCCGGCACCGGGGGCACGTGGTCGTAGTAGCCCCCGTGCTCGTCGAAGGTGAGGATCAACACGGTGGATCCCCACGCCGGGCTCCTCATGACCGCGTCGATCACCTGGTAGGCGTAGTAGGCGCCGGCCTGCACGTCCTGGGGGTTCTCCTCCGAGCCCTCGAACGACTCAGGGTCCACCAGGCTGAAGAACGGGAGGGTCCCGGCGGCACAGTCGGCGAAGAAGTCCGCCACCGGCACGACCCGGCCCGGGTTCTGCTCGACCACGTACGGGAACAGCCCAGCCGTGGGAAGGTCGGCGAAGTAGTCCTTCCACGAGATCCCGAAGGCGTTCAACAGGTCGAAGATCGTCCCGAAGCCCCCCGGCCGCGGGTCGGGATCGGTCGGGGACGGGAACGGGTCGCTGACCTGACCGAACGCCGAACCGGCGATGAGGAAGCGCCGGTTCGGATAGGTCTGGGCCATGACCGACGCGAAGTAGCGGTCGCACACCGGGAAGACCGACGCCAGCGAATGGTAGAAGGGCAACTGGTCGGCGGTGTAGTAGTGCATGGCCTCGGGGCTGCACGCCGTCACGAAGCCGTCGTTGGCCCCGTGGTCCCAGGAGCGGTGGCTGGTGTCCCAGCTCTGGCCGATGCTGTAGCCCGCCTGGCACGTCGACGGTGCGGGGGTGGCGTACACCCGCCCGCCGGAGGGCGACGGGTTCCAGTTGGTGGCCCGACCGTCGCGGCCGAACGTCAGGCCGTCGACTCCCCGCCGGCGCAGGGCGCCGAAATGGTTGTCGAAGGAGTGGTTCTCCATCATCAGCACCACGACGTGGTCGACGTGCGGGAGGGTGTCGGTGCCCGCCGGCAGGCGCGGGAAGGGCCGGGTGCCGGCGGCGGCGGCCGCTCGGGGCGCAGCCCGGCCCTCGAGGACGGGGCCGGCCACGGCCAGGGCGGCCCCGGCGGCGGCGCCCTTGAGCAGCGACCGGCGGCTGATCGGGACCGACATGCACCGACATTCACCGCCGGGAGTCGGTAGTCCTGCCTGGAAGCCGCCGCCATCCCAACCAGACCAGAGTGCCCAGGAGGGCCAGCAGGACGACGGCGAAGCCCAGTCCTCCCGAGACCGACACCAGGCCCTGGACGCCGTCGGCAAAGCCGTCACCCGCACGCAGCACCGCCGCCTTCCACGGGCCCGGCGCCGGCTTCGGCGGGGGTGGCGGGGTGGTGCGCTGGTCGACGTCGACGGTGAGGGTCCCGTAGCTGGTCTGGTCGTCCATGACCCGCTGCTGGCCCTCGAGCTGCTCGAGCTGGGTGTTCACCGAGTCGACCTGCTGCTGGACGGCCAGGATGTCCCCGATCGAGCTGGCCTTGGCGAGGATCGTCAGGAAGCGGCCCTGCGCCTGCTGCAGGGCAGTGATGCGGGCCTGCAGGTCCACGTACTGCGCGGTGACGTCCTGGCCCGTGGTGGTGGCCGAGACCACGGTGCCGAGGGCCCGGACCTTGGCGACGGTGGCCTCGAAGACGGCGGACGGGACCCGGAGCACGACCGAGCCCGACGGCGTCGCACCCGCCTGTGACGACGACGTCGACGCCACGAATCCGCCCTCGGCCGAGGCCAGCACCGTGAGGGCGCCCACGGTCGAGGTCACCCGGCCGCGGCGGACCTGGAGCCCGATCTGGCCGTTCTTGATCACCTTGGCCGGGACCAGGGGCGCCGTCGGGGCCGGACCCGGTCCGGCCGCGCTCGACCCCATGGAACCGGTCGCCGACCCGGCGCCGGAAACGCCGGCTCCCGCGCCCCCTTCCGCCCCGACAGCGGGCCCGTTGAGGGGAGCACCCACCGAGGCCCCGGAGGCGGCCACCGCCGGGGCCGGGATGGGCCGGGCCGCCTTGTCCGGGGTGCCCGACGTGCCGCTCCCCCCGTCGGAGGCCAGCGCCGCCACCAGCACCGCCACCACCCCGAGGGCGGCGGCGACCAGACCGGCGCGGCGGACCCCGGGGATCTTGCGGACACGGATCCCGAACGCCGACATTTGTCCCCCCTTGCTCACACTGCTGCGGCTGTTGGTGGGCCGGCGGGCACGGAATCAACCGGGACCGGCCCGGACCGGGCGATACTGCGGGCCATGAGCGAGCGGAACGTCCTCGGGACCCCCCTCGAGCCGTGTGGCACCGACCCTCTGACCGGCTTCTTCCGCGACGGGTGCTGCAACACCGGCCCGGAGGACTTCGGAAGCCACACCATCTGCGCGGTGGTGACTGCTGAGTTCCTGGAGCACCAGCGCGGCATCGGCAACGATCTGGTGACACCGATGCCCCATTACCGCTTCCCCGGCCTGGTCCCCGGCGACCGTTGGTGCGTGACGGCGGCCAACTGGCTGCGGGCCCACGAGGACGGGGCGGCGGCGCTCGTCGTCCTGGCCTCGACCCACGAGCGGGCCCTGGACATCGTCCCCCTCGAGGCGCTCCGACAGCACGCCGTCGACGTACCGGGGGATCCGAGCGGCCTGCTCAGCTGATCAGGACATGAGCTCCGGACCACAGCGGCCGGAGCGGAAGGGAGAGACGTGGCCGAGGCAGGAGGGCCGTTACAGGGGTTCGGTGTGCTGGTCACCGGAGGGGGCACCGGCATCGGCCGGGCCTGCGCGGCCCGGCTGGCCCGGGACGGGGCGGTGGTCACGATCTGCGGGCGGACGGAGGAGCGCCTCCGGTCCGTGTCCGGCGAGCTGTCGTCGGCCGGCCTGCAGGTCGGTCACGTCGTGGCCGACGTGACCAGAGAGGACGACGTCCGCCGGGCCGTGGACGCGGCCGTCGAGGCGGCCGGGAACCTCAGGGGCGTGGTGGCCAACGCCGGGGGTGGTGGGGGCCTCGGGCCCTACCACCGCCAGGACACCGCGGAGTACATCCGGGTCCTGGAGCTCAACGTGGTGGGGACCATGCTGTGCATCAAGCACTCGGTCCCCCACCTGGTCGCGGCCGGCGCCGGCTCGTTCGTCGGCATGTCCTCGATTGCCGGCGCCGTCACCCATCAGGTCTTCGGCGCCTACCCCGTGGCCAAGGCGGGCATCGACCACATGATGCGCAACGCCGCCGACGAGTACGGGCCCGCCAACGTCCGCTTCAACTCGGTGCAGCCCGGGTTCGTCACGACCGAGATCATGGAGGGGATCCCGCGGGACGGGTCGGTCTTCGAGAGCTACCTGGTCAACACCCCGCTGGGAGGCACCACCGAGCCCGACGAGGTCGGAGCGGTCGTCAGCTTCCTGATCGGCCCCGACTCCTCGCGGATCACGGGCCAGGCCATAGCCGTCGACGGCGGCCACCACCTCCGCTCGGGCCCCGACTTCAGGCCCTTCACCGGGCTCACCGCCGACCAGCTGCTCGGCCGGGAGTAGGCCTCAGAGCACTCCGACCAGAGCCAGGGCGGCCCCTGCTCCCAGCGTGCAGGCGACGAGGTTGCCCGCCACGTTGGCCGCCGCCTCGAGGTGGGCGCCCTCCTCCAGGAGCCGCACGGTCTCGAAGCTGAAGGAGGAGAAGGTGGTGTAGGAGCCGCAGAATCCCGTTCCCACGATCACCTTCGGGGTCTGCGGGAAGCCGTGGTAGAGGACCAGGCCCGTCAGCACCCCGAGGACGAACGAGCCGGACACGTTCACCACGAAGGTCCCCCATGGGAACGGGCCAACCGTGCGGTCCCCCATCCAGGCGTCCACCAGGAAGCGCGCCGGCGCCCCCACTGCCCCCGCCCCCATCACGCCGATCACGTCGACCGGGGTCATCGGCCCCCCTCCGTTGCGCCGATGCGCCCGGAGACGACCTCCACGTCCTCGAGGAAGACGATGCCCTTGCCGGCCACGGCCTCCCGTACCGGTCCGAGGAGCCGGCTGATGGCAGCGGGTGTGTCGACCACCACCACGGTGTAGGACTGGGCGTCGACACCCGACCGGAGCGACGGCGTGTGCAGGACGTGCGATGACCCGTACCCCTCGACGCCAGCGAGGACGGTGGCACCCGCCATCCCCGACCGGCGCGCCAGCCCGAGCACCTCGAGCGCCGCCGAGTGGTGATGGAAGTGCGCCGAGCGGCCGATCAGGACGGTCAGGCGGACGGCGGCCGTCACGATCTCAAGGCCCGGTCCCGGGCGGGCGGGAGTGCCCGGCCCGGCCTTCGACCGCGGGCAGCAACCGTCCGGCCAGGATCCCGGCCATGACCGCGATCAGGCCGCCCGCCGTGCTCGCGGCGAGGTAGGCGACGGCCAGAGATGTGTGTCCGTCGCGGACGAGCAGGTCGGATTCCACGGCGAAGGTCGAGAACGTGGTGTAGGCGCCACAGAAGCCCGTGGCCAGGAACGGCCGCACGTACCGGGTCGGGGGAAAGCGCTCGACCACCAGGGTCAGCACGAACCCGAGCAGGAGCGTCCCGGAGAGGTTGGTGAGGAACGTGGCCCAGGGGAACCGCCCCGGCTCGGTGGGCAGGCCGACGGACATCAGGTACCGGGCCAGCGCCCCGAGGGCGCCGCCTGCGGCCACCGCCGCCAGGACCTTGACCGGGGCACGAGAACCACGAGCCATATGCCGTACCCTGCCACGGCATGTCCGGCGCCGAGAACGCCAGCCGACTCACCGTGTTCACCACCGAATCGGCGGTGGCCCCCGACGGCCGGCCTCTGCACCTGGCCCTCGTCGAGCGGGCCCGCCAGGACGGTCTGGCCGGCGCCACCGTGTTGCGGGGCGTAGAGGGGTTCGGCGCCTCCGGCCATCTCCTCACCACCCGCTTCGCCGACCTGGCGGCCGGCCTGCCGCTGGTCATCGAGATCGTCGATCGCGACGAGCGCATCGACTCCTTCCTGCCGGCTCTCCGCCAGATCGCCGGAGACGAGCTCGTCCTGCGCCAAGCGGTGTCGATCGACGCTCCGGCCTGACTGCGTCAGGGTCACCCGCGCCCGCCCCGGCCGGCGGGAGAATCCGTCCATGGCGCGGGGTCCGTGGCTGCTCGCCGGGGTGTGGTCGGCGGGGACCGCGGCCGCCACGACCCTCGCGTGGGTCGGCGCCCACGCCGTCTCCAGCGCCATCGGCACCACATCGGTGCCGGGCGTCCCTCCGTTTCGCCAGACCGTGGTCACCCCCACGGGACCCCCGGCCGGGACGCCCCCCACGTCCCAAACCGCCACGCCGACCACTACCCGTACAGGGGTGTCACCTCGGACGGCAACCTTCTCCGATGCCGGTGGGACCATCACCGTCCGGTGCACCACCGACGGGATCGAGCTGGTGAGCGCCTCCCCCGCCGACGGCTACCGGGACGAGGGGGGCAGCGCCGGGCCGACGCGCGTGTCGGTCACCTTCCTCGGTCGGGTCGCGTCGTACCGGATCGACGCCCGGTGCCCCGGCGGCAAGCCGGTGGAGCAGACGACGGTCAGCCAGAGCCCGTCTCGGCCCCCGCCTCGCTAGTCGAGGAGTGGTCGAAGGGGGCGGCGTCGGTCCCGGCGCGGCCTGCTCCGGGGCTGACCACCCGGACGGTCAGATCGACCTGGGCGCCCCCGTCGGGACTGGTGGCGATGCGCAGCGATCCCCCGGCCCGCTCGGCCAGCTGCCGGGAGATGTCGAGGCCGAGACCGGTCGAACCGGTGCCGCTCCGGCCGCGCGCCATGTGCGTGGCCGGGAAGCCCGGGCCCTGGTCGGCCACGACGATGGTCACGGTGCCGGGCCCGTCGACCAGCCCCACCGAGAAGGCGGTGCCGTCCTCGGTGTGGGCGAAGATGTTGGCGATCAGAGCGTCGATCGCGCTCCCCAGGTCGTCGGCCGAGACCGGCGCCCACACGACCGGCCCGTCGATCTGGGCGCTCCAGTGCCGGTCCTGGTCCTCGGCCAGAACGGACCAGAAGGCCAGACGGTCCCGCACCACCGCCCGCACGTCGCACTGACCGGCCGAGGAGCGCTGCGCCGCGGGCAGGCGGGCCTGCTGGATCACGTTGTTGACGGCGTCGGTGAGCGCCGACACCGCCCCCAGCACCCGATCGCGGCTCGGGCCTTTCCGGAGTCGCTCCGCCTCGAGCTGGACGCCGGTCAAAGGGGTACGGAGCCGGTGTGACAGGTCGGCCACCGACTCCCGCTCGGCAATCAGCCGCTCCTGGATCCGGCGAGCCAGCTCGTTGACCGCCTGGCCGACCTGGCGGATCTCCGGGGGCCCGGACGGCGCCACGCGGGCGGAGAACTCTCCCTCCTGCATGCGCCGGGTCACGGCGCCCAGGTCCTCGACCGAGCGGACCATCGAGGCGCCCAGGCGGTCGGCCAGCGCGGTCGCCACGACGAGCACCGCCAGGCCCACCGTCCCCAGCAGCAGCCACGACCTCACCACCCCGTGGTCGAGGAGCACGCCGGGCACCCGGACCAGCCCCACGGCCACGGTCCCACTGGACGTGCGCACCGGTACCCAGACGCGCCGCTCGTCGTCGGAGGAGGCGGTGAACGCCTGTCCGCTCCGCGCCGCC
>DASUHN010000205.1 GCA_036273495.1 Acidimicrobiales bacterium
GTGCCCGAGGACAACGTGCTCGCGGTCCGGGACCGGGAGCTGGCGGTCGGCCCCCTCCGCTTCCATGCCCTGGAGTGCGGGCGCGAGGGGGACGACCTGGTGCTGCTGCTCCACGGGTTCCCCCAGCCGTCGTCGGCGTGGCGGCCCCTGCTCGAGCAGCTGGGCCGGCACGGATACCACGCCGTGGCTCCCGACCAGCGCGGCTACTCCCCGGGCGCTCGTCCCTCCGGCCCGGGCGCGTACCGGCTCTCGGAGCTGGTCGACGACGCCCTCGGGATGGCCGACGCCCTGGGGGCCCGGCGCTTCCATCTGGTCGGTCACGACTGGGGCGGGATCGTCGGGTGGACGGCCGCCGCCACTGCCCCGTCCCGGCTGTTGAGCCTCTCCGTCGTCTCCACGCCCCACCCCCGGGCGTACCTCGCCTCCCTCCTGCGCAGCCCCCAGATCCTCCGGTCGGGCTACATCGCCTTCTTCAACCTGCCGTTGGTGCCGGAGCTGGTGCTGGGATCGGCCGGCGGGGCGGTGCTGAAGCGCGCCCTCCTCTCGACCGGCCTGCCCGAGGACGTCGCCGGCCACTACGTCGAGGAGCTGCAGCGCCGGCGGGCCCTGGGTCCGGCGCTCAACTGGTACCGGGCCCTGGTGCGTTCCCGTCCTCTCGTAGGACCGGTCGACGTGCCCACCCTCTACGTGTGGAGCGACGGGGACACGGCCCTGGGCGGGGCGGCGGCGCGCGCCACCGCCCGCCAGGCGCGCGGGCCGTACCGCTTCGAGGTGATGCACGGCGTCAGCCACTGGATCCCCGAGACGGCGCCGGAGGAGCTGGGCCGCATGGTCCTCGAGCACCTGCAGTCGGTCGGCGGCAACGGCGCCAACCGGCCCGCGCGCGCGGGCGTTTCGGCCGGCGCCGGGAGCTGACCCCGGACACCTGACGAGGGGGTGCCGGGAGTAGGGTCGAACCGGTGTCAACCAGCGCGCCGGCTCCTTTCTCGGCGGACGCGGTTGTCGTCGGCTCCGGTCCCAACGGCCTGGTGTGCGCCAACGTGCTGGCCGACGCCGGCTGGGATGTGGTCGTCCTGGAGGCCGCGCCCACGCCGGGCGGCGGCGTCTCCAGCGCCGACTACCTCGGGCCCGGATACGTGGCCGACGTATGCAGCGCGTTCTATCCGCTGGCGGCCGTTTCCCCGGTCATCTCCGCCCTCGACCTGGAGGCCCACGGCCTGCGGTGGCGTCACGCCCCCGCCGTGCTGGCCCATCCCCTACCGGATGGTCGGGCCGCGGTGCTGTCGCGGGACCTGGACGCCACGGCCGAGAGCCTCGAGGGCCTGGGCGCGGGTGACGGAGCGGCGTGGAGACGGCTGTTCGCGGCGTGGGAGGACCTGCGCGCCGACGCCGTAGGCGCCCTCTTCACCCCGTTCCCCCCGGTGCGGGCCGGACTGCGCGCCGTCCGGCGGTTCGGCCCGGCGGGTGTGCTGCGACTGGCGCGCTACGCCACCCTTCCCGTGCGCCGGCTCGGCCAGGAGGAGTTCTCCGGTCCGGGCGGTCCCCTCCTCCTGGCCGGCTGCGCCCTGCACACCGACCTGACGCCCGAGTCCGCCGCCAGCTCCGCGTTCGGCTGGCTCCTCTCCATGCTCGCCCAGGACGTGGGCTTTCCGGTGCCCGAAGGCGGGGCCGGCAGCCTCACCGCTGCTCTCGTCCGGAGGCTGGAGAGCCGGGGGGGAGAGGTGATGTGCTCCCGCCCGGTGGAGCGGATCGAGGTGGCCGGGGGTCGCGCCGCGGCGGTGATCACGTCAGGCGGCGAGCGGGTGGCCGCCCGACGCACGGTCATGGCCGATGTCGTCGCCACCGAGCTGTTCGGCGGACTGGTCGGCTGGGACGACCTCCCGGCCCGCATGCGTCGCGACCTGGAGCGCTTCGAGTGGGACAACTCCACGTTCAAGGTGGACTGGGCGCTGCGGGGCCCGGTGCCGTGGCGGGCGGAAGGGGCCCGTGCAGCGGGCACCGTCCATCTCAGCGAGAGCGTCGACGAGATCACGCAGTACAGCGCCGAGCTGCACCAGGGCCTGGTGCCGGCGCGGCCGTTCGTTCTGGTCGGGCAGATGACGACCGCCGACCCGACACGCTCCCCGCCCGGTACCGAGGTGGTGTGGGCCTACACCCACGTGCCCCGCCACGTACGGGGCGACGCCGGCTGCACGGGCATCAGCGGGCGCTGGGACCAGTCCGACCTGGAGGCCATGGCGGCGCGGCTCGAGGACCGGATCGAGGCCTACGCGCCCGGGTTCAAGGATCTGGTCGCCAGCCGCTGGATCATGGGGCCGGGCCAGCTCGAGGCCCACGACCCCAGCCTGGTGGAAGGGGCCATCGGAGGCGGGACCAGCGCCATCCACCAGCAGCTCGTCTTCCGCCCGACCCCCGGGCTGGGCCGGCCCGAGACTCCGATCCGCGGGTTGTACCTGGCGTCGTCCTCCGCCCATCCCGGAGGCGGTGTTCACGGTGCGTGCGGCTCCAACGCCGCCCGGGCCGCGCTCTGGGCCGAGCGCCCCTTCGGCCGCCACGTCGGCACCCGCATGCTCAGCGCCGCCGGACGGATGGCGCGCGGCTACTGACGAGCCCGGCTACTCACGAGCCCGGCTACTGGCGAGCCCGGCTCCGTCAGCGGGCGGCGAAGGCGGCGGTGACGGCCCGACGCCCCTGGGCCGCCCCGTCGAGCCAGCCGTAGGTTCCCTGATCCAGCAGCTCCCGGGCCGCCTCGGCCACCGCGCCCAGCGCCACGGCATGGAAGGCACCCCCGATCGAGATCCGGCCCACCCCGGCGGCGGCCAGCTCGGGCACCGCCGGCGCCCCGCGAACGGTCAGCACGTTGACGGGACGGTCGAGCGACTCCACGATGCTGCGGATCTGGCCCGGGTCGGACAGACCCGGCGCGTAGAGCACGTCGGCCCCGGCCTCCTGGTAGGCCTGCAGGCGCCTGACGGTGTCGTCCAGATCCGGGCGCCCGCGGAGATAGTTCTCGGCCCGGGCGGTGAGGACCAGGCCCGGGCCCGGGCCGACATGGGCCGCCTCGGCGGCGGCCGAGACCCGCTCGGTGGCCAACGCCAGCTCGTAGACGGGCGCGTCGGGCCGGGTCGTGAAGTCCTCGACCGAGCAGCCGGCCAGGCCCGCATCCCGCGCCCGTTCGACGGTGACAGCCACGCCGGCGGGATCGTCGGCGAAGCAGTTCTCCAGGTCGGCGGAGACGGGAACCTCGACGGCGGCAACGATGCTCGCCGCGTGTTGCACGGCTTCGTCCCGGGAGACCGAGTAGTCGACGCGGCCGAGCGAGGCGGCAAATCCTCCGCTCGTAGTGGCGACGGCCCGGAACCCCAGCGACTCGAGGAGACGGGCCGACCCGCGGTCCCAGGGGTTGGGCATGATCAACGGGGAACCTTTGACGTGAAGGGCACGGAACGTCGATCTCTTGTCGTCGGCTGCGCTCACAGAGGCAACCTATGCCGCCGGCCCGCCCGCGTCCGGCGGATTTCCGACGGGAAGGCCGGCCCGGACGGGCTGGGCTGCTTGCGGAGCAGGAAGCGGACGACGAGCCCACCGAGGCCGGGGGTGATCACGGCCTGGTCGACGGGCAGCTCGGCGACGACGGCCCGGAGCTCGCCGAGGCGGAGGGTGCGGTGGGTGCTCCGGCCCCGGTGCAGCCGGCGGGTCGGGCCGGTCGACAACAGGTCGTAGGCGACGACGTGGCCTCCCGGGCGCAGCACGCGCACCGACTCCGCCAGCGCCTTCTCCCACTCGACGGTGTGGTGCAGCATGATCCAGCTGAGCACGGCGTCGAACGACCAGTCGGGAAAAGGCAGGGCGGTGGCGTCGGCCTGGCGTGCCGTCGCCCGGTCACCGAACCGGGCCAGGCGCGCCGTCGCCGCCGCAACCATCCCGGGGTCGAAGTCGGTGACGGTCATGGCGATGGTGCCGCTGCGGGCGAGCAGCTCCGCCGCCATCGCCCCGCTTCCGGCGCCGATCTCGAGCACCTCACCGAGGGGCTCGTAGCCCTGCAGCGACCAGGGCAGCACCACCTTGCCGGCCACGGCGCACCACAGCGGGTTGCGGCACAGGAACACCTCGACCGGAGACATCGCGGGCATCGGCCACCGCCAGGCTGGATCGGCCCACACCCTAGGGGTGGCCACCCGGTGAGGAAGTACTCCTCCTCGACGTAGCCGAACGCGTCGAGGTCGACCAGGGCGGCGCCGAAGGGCCGGCCGTGCACCCCACCGGTGACGGGGCCGGTCAGCTGGGGATCGGGCATCCCCGGACGTTAGAACGGCCCGCCCGATCTCCTGGCAGAACCTGGGACTCGGAATGGAGTGGCGCCCTGCCCCCGGGGGTAGGTTCGGGCCGGGATGGGGCAACTGGGAGAAGAGATTGGCAGCTCCGGCCCGCTGATCGTGGTGTCGAACCGCGGGCCGGTGGAGCACGGGCCGGGCCCGGACGGGCAGCGGACCACCCGGCGGGGCGGGGGCGGGCTGGTCACGGCCCTGTCCGGCCTGGCCGCCATGACCGAGGCGGTCTGGGTGTGCAACGCCATCACCGACGAGGACCGGGCGGTGGCGCGCGAGAGCGGCGGGCAGACCTTCACCCTCGACGACGGGACCGAGCACCACCTCGTGCGCATGGTGGAGACCGATCCGCAGGAGTACCACCGCTTCTACTCGATCATCGCCAACCCGATCCTGTGGTTCATCCAGCACAACCTGTGGGACCTGTCGAACGCCCCCGACATCACCGCCACCGAGCTCGAGGCCTTCTACTCCGGCTACGTCCCCGTCAACGAGGCGCTGGCGGCGGCGGCCGCCGACGAGCTCGACCGGGTGGGCCCGGGGGCCACGGTGATGGTGCACGACTACCAGCTGTACCTGGTGCCCGCCCTGCTCCGGCAGCGCTGTCCCGAGGTGTTCCTGCACCACTTCGTGCACATCCCGTGGCCGGCGCCGGAGGCGTGGAAGGTGCTGCCCGCGCGCCTGCGCGAGCCCCTGCTCCACGGCCTGCTCGCCAACGACATCGTCGCCTTCCACACCGAGCAGTACGCGCGCAGCTTCCTGCACACCTGCCAGGAGCTGCTCGAGCTGCCGGTCGACCTGTCCTCCCTGTCGGTGCAGGTCGGGAACCGGACCGTGCACGCCCGCTGGTACCCGATCTCGATCGACCCCGCCGCCCTGGAGGCCGAGACCGGCTCCCCCGAGGTGGCCGAGATCCGGGGCCGGCTGGAGAACGTGCGCCGGGAGCACCTGATCCTCCGCGTCGACCGCACCGACCTGTCGAAGAACATCCTGCGCGGGTTCAAGGCCTTCGACCAGCTCCTGCGCAACCACCCCGACCTGACCGGCCGGGTGACCTTCCTGGCCCTGCTGCAGCCCAGCCGCCAGGACGTGGAGCAGTACTCCGAGTACCTGGGCAACATCCGCCGGCTGGTGGCCGACATCAACCTCGAGCACGGCAACGCCGAGTGGCAGCCGATCGACCTGCGCCTCGAGGACTCCCGCCCCCAGGCCATGGCCGCCTACCAGCTGTTCGACGTGCTGCTGGTGAACCCGGTGCTCGACGGGCTCAACCTGGTGGCCAAGGAGGGGATGCTGCTCAACGAGCACGACGGCGTCCTCGTGCTCTCCGAGCACGCCGGGGCGCACGCCGAGCTCGGCGCCTTCTGCCTGTCCGTGCACCCCTTCGACATCGAGGCCCAGGCCGAGGCGCTGTGGCACGCCATCATCATGGACCGCGCCGAGCGGCGCGCCCGCCGGGACGCGTGCGTGCAGGTGATCCGGGCCAACGACATCCGCAAGTGGCTGCAGCAGCAGCTGGCCGACATCACGGCCCTGCGGGACCCCGACCTGGTGGCGCTCGTCGATCTGACCTCCGGCGCCCGGGTGCCGCCGGTGGTCCCCGAACCCATGCCCCCCGTCGATCCCACTCCGATCGACCCCAAGGGCCCGCCGATCCAGCCCGACCCGGGGGTACCTTCGCCCGCCCCGTCCCCGATCCCCCCTCCCCCCGAGCCCCAGCCCGTCTGAGCCCGGCCGGCGGCCCCGGCCCGTGTAGAACAGGTACATGGCCTCCGACCTGCGGTGCTCGACGTGGACGCGCGAGGAGGGCGTCGATCCCGTCGGCTCGGCGGGCTCCTACGCCGGCTTCCTCCTCGTGGAGTGGCCCCTGCCGTGGCCGCGCGACGTGTCGGAGATCCCCGAGCTGGAACCGGTGGCGGCCGCCGCCCGGAAGGCGGACCACCGCCTGCAGGCCCTGGTCCCCGTCCCGGAGCGGGGCCCCGCCCGCGTCGTCCACTACCGCTGGGACGCCGACCGCGGGCGCTTCGAGGGACGGGAGGCTCCCGCCGGCGGTGACGCCGCCGGGGTGGCCCTGGCCCTCCTCGCCGGCCGGGAGCCGCCCGGTACCGGACCGGTCGCCGGCCGCGACGTGCTGATCTGCGGCCACGGGCGAAGGGACCGCTGCTGCGGCTCCCTCGGCACCTCCCTCCAGGAGGACGTGGCCCGGGCCGGTCGTCTCCCCGCCGACGTGCGGGTGTGGCGGACCAGCCACACGGGGGGGCACCGCTTCGCCCCCACCGCCATCGTCCTTCCCGAGGGAACCTGCTGGGGCTACCTCGACGCCGGGGCGGTGGCCGCCATCGTCACGAGGGAGGGGCCCGCCATCGAGCAGACCCCCCGCTACCGCGGCTGCGCCGGGCTGGCCAGCGCCGCGGTGCAGGCGCTGGAGCGAGACGTGCTGGCCGAGGTCGGATGGGACCTGCTGGACCGCCCGCGGCGCGGTGAGGAGGACGGGGACGGGACCGTACGCCTCTCCGTCGACGAGCCCGGCGGCCCTACCCGCACGTGGCAGGCCCGCGTGCGGGTGAGCCGGGTCCTGCCGGTGCCGCAGTGCGGCCAGCCGGTGACCGGGGCGGAGAAGACCGAGGAGGAGCTGGCCGTGGAGGAGCGGCGCGAGCTGTCGGTCACGGCAGGGTCTTGATCGTCCCGCCGTCGACGTTCAGCAGCACGCCCGTCATCCACGCCGCCTGCTCCGAGCAGAGGAAGCCGATGGCCCCCGCCACCTCCTCGGGCCGCCCCGTCCGGCCCATGGCGATCGGCTGGCGCTCCATCATGCGCTGCTCGATCTCCTCCGGGGTGCGGTTGGTGGCCGCCGCCGCCTCGTCGTAGCCGGCCAGCACGCCCTCGGTGCGGGTCAGGCCGGGCAGCACGGCGTTCACCAGCACACCGTCGGCGGCGAAGGCCAGGGCGGTGGTGCGGGTGGCGTGCAGGAGTGCGGCCTTGGCCGCCCCGTAGGAGCCGAACCGGGCGTCGGGGTCGCGCCCCGCCGTCGACGACACGTTCACGACCCGGCCCCACCTGCGCTCGACCATGTCCGGCACGCACGCCATGGTGAGCTGCATGGCGGCGATCACGTTGAGTCGGAACACGTCGACCCACGTCTCCGGGGAGAAATGGCGGACGTGGTCGTTGCCGCTCGGCCCGCCCCCGGCGTTGTTGACGACGATGTCGATCCGCCCCCAGGACGCCAGAGCGACGTCGCGCAGCCGCTCGGCCGAGGCCGGCTCCAGGGCGTCGGCCGCCACGCCCGCCACGTCCCCGCCGGCCGCCCTGATCTCCTCGACCGTCTCCTCCAGGGCGGCGGCGCCGCGGGCGGAAAGCAGCACCGAGGCCCCCTCCGCCGCCAGCAGGCGGGCGGTGGCCCGCCCGATCCCCCGGCTGGCCCCGGTGACGACGGCCACCCGGCCGGAGATCCCGAGCTCCACGAGCGGCGAGCATAGGAGGGGCGCCACTAGCGTCGGGCGGCGTGGTCACCCGCGTGCCCTACGACGAGCTGTCGATGTTCCACGAGAACGCCGCGGAGCACGGCATCGCCTACGACGGCCCGCCGGCGGTGCGCCGCGAGCGCGTTCCGATGGGGGACCGCCGCCACCTCAGCGCCCTGGTGTGGGGAACCGCCGCGCCCGAGCTGGTGTTCCTGCACGGCGGGGCCCAGAACGCCCACACGTGGGACACCGTGCTGCTGGCCCTGGACCGGCCCGCGGTGGCGGTCGACCTGCCCGGCCACGGCCACTCCGACGGGGGCCGGGCCGGATACCTGAGCGCCCGCGACAACGCCGACGACGTGGCGGCCGCCGTGCGCGCCCTGGCCCCGGAGGCCCGGGCCGTCATCGGGATGTCGCTCGGCGGTCTGACCACGCTGGCCCTGGCCGCCGCCCCTCCCGACGTGGTGCGCCGGGTCGTGCTGGTCGACGTGACGCCGGGGGTCAACCGGGAGAAGGCCTCCGCCATCACCGCCTTCGTCAACGGCCCCGAGAGCTTCCCGGACTTCGACGCCATCCTGGCCCGCACCATCGAGCACAACCCGACCCGGACCGAGTCGTCGCTGCGCCGCGGCATCCTGCACAACGCCGAGCAGCGCGACGACGGCAGCTGGGTGTGGCGCTACGCCCGCCACCGCGCTCTGCGGCCGCCCGAGGGCGGCGACGCCATGAGCGACTTCGCGGCCCTGTGGGACGCTGTGTCCGGGCTGCAGGTGCCGGTGATGCTGGTGCGGGGGATGCTCCCCCAGTCGGTGATCGACGACGCCGACGAGGCCGAGCTCCTGCGCCGCCAGCCCGGGGCGCGGGTCGAGCACGTGGCCGGGGCCGGCCACAGCGTGCAGGGGGACGCGCCGGTGGAGCTGGCCCGCCTCATCACCGACTTCGTGTACGGCTAGAGCGGGCAGCACGAGGAACCGTGCCGACGCGGCCTGACGCCGTGCCGCCGGAGGCTCCCACCCTCTCCCTCGGGGATCTGATGGAGCTGGCCGCCCGGCCCGAGGCGGCCGAGGCCGCCGTGACCGAGGGCGCCTCTCCGTTGACGGTCGTAGCCGTCGACGAACGGGTGCCGTCCGGGCCGGCCGGGGCGGAGGTTCCCCGCCTGCCGTGGCGGGTGGTCGTCGGGGTGACGACCGGCGCTGCAACCGCACCGCCCCCGGCCGCCTTCGACGTGGCGCTGTGCCGCGGTCCCGCCGGCCCCGGCTGGGTGAGCGAGGAGGACCTCGACGCCGCCGTCGCCGTCCTCGCCGCCACCGCCACCGGCAATCCCCACGCCTCCGCCGTCGCCTGCCAGCTGCTGCGCGTCAACGAGCAGCTGTCACTGGCCGACGGCCTCATGGCCGAGTCCTTCGCCTACTCCATGCTGCTGGCCGGCCCGGAGTTCGCCGCCTGGAACGCGGGCCGGACCGTCCCCCGCTACCGCCCCTCGCCCGATCCGGTCCTGGTGGGCGACGACGGCGGCACGGTGACGGTCACCCTCAACCGGCCCGAGGTGCGCAACGCCTACGACTCGGCCACGCGCGACGCCCTGGTCGACGTCCTGCGCGGGCTGGCGGCCGTGCCGGAGCCGCCGCCGGTGCTGCTCGGCGGCAACG